>CAZFLB010000020.1:0-33203 GCA_964518945.1 uncultured Acidobacteriota bacterium
TCTCAATCAACTATTGCTGAGCGAACAAAAGGCCTAGAGCGAATCGATGGGTTCATACCATTCTACCTGGATACTCATAACGACAAAATATTGTTAGAAATATCCTCGCTCGGAGAGGATGTTCTATATTATGTCGCGACAGCTCATGGACTTGGGTCGGTCGAACTCGGTATTGATCGTGGTGTTAATAGTCAGATGGTTATTCGTTTTGAAAGAGCCGGAAGCCGTCTCCATGTTGTACAACAGAATCTTCAGTTTCGAGCGCCCAATGGTCATGATGGACTTGTACGAAATGTAAGAGAATCGTTCGCTGAATCTGTTCTCGCTGCACTTCCTGTCGAAGCAGAAGAGTCAGAGCATTTTCTCGTAGATGCGACAGAGTTTTTCATCCGTGACGCAAGTGATGTGAAAGGGAGACTGCGTGATCGTGGACAAGGTACATTTCATCTAGACCGCACACGAAGTACTTTCTTTGGAGAACGAACAAAATCTTTTCCAGAAAATACAGAAGTGGAAGTCATATTGACTTTTGCTTCGGACGAACCAGGAGCACTTGTCCGTTCTGTGACGCCAGATGGTCGCTCTTTGAGTTTAAGAATGCACCATTCATTTTTAAAAGCCCCCAAGGGATTCGAAATGAGGAAGGCAGATGTACGGATTGGAGTTAATCGGCTTACTTTCAAAGATTATTCAAAGCCATATTCCGAAGACCCGGAAGTTTCTACCATTCGAAGGTGGCGTTTAGAAAAAATGGAGCCGAACGTAGCGAGCGGTGTGCCTATTAAACCCATAACATACTATCTTGATCCAGGTATGCCTGAACGTATTCAAGGGGCGATGCGAAGAGGAATCCTTTGGTGGAATCGAGCCTTTGAGGCAGCGGGGTATCGCAATGCTATTGAGGTTAAAAAAGCGACCCCAGGTATGGACCCGATGGACATCCGCTACGCCTTTGTACTTTGGGTGAAGCGTGATGAGCGAGGGTTTTCGAGCGGTGGTGGTATTACGGATCCTCGTACGGGTGAAATTCTTGGTGGTACGACAAGAATGGATTCACATCGCATTCGTACTACAGGTCACTACTGGCAAGCCTATCAGATGACCGACAGTGGTGAGAGTGATTGTGGTTTTGTACTTACCGTTCCTGTAATCCAACCCGGAAACACTGTTCCGACTCTCGACCAGATGGTTTTAGACAGACAAGCAGTGCTGGCAGCCCATGAGATCGGGCATACCTTGGGGTTTGGTCATAATTGGAATTCGAGCATTAACGAAAGAGCATCGGTCATGGAGTATCCAACACCCCGTGTGTCAGTATCACCTTCGGGACAGCTTGATCTCTCTGAGGCGTTCGAAACGGATGTTGGTGCTTATGATGTGTTTATGGCTAGGTATGCATACACTGACTTCTCTCCCGCAAAAGAAAATGAGGGCCTAGAAGCTATCATTGATGAAATGAGACAAGAGGGTGTGTTGTATACACCTTCAACGGATCCAAGGTGGAGCTGGTATGACGACCTAGATTCGCCAGTGAAGTATCTTAAAGAAACAGTTGCTGCACGTAAGATTATGCTTGATTATTACGGGCCAGGAATTCTTCGTGAGGGGGAGCCCATTGGTGAGCTCCGTGACATGAGACTGTGGATGACTTATTTACACCACCGATGGGGAATTGAACATGCAATTGATTTTATAGGTGGCATGTACCATGAGAATGTTGTTAAAGGAGATGACCTTTCATTACTCCCTCCGACTAGGATTGTACCAGCTGAGCTACAGCGGGAACTATTGGGCCTATTACTTGAAGTCATTAAGCCGGAAAATTTGGCTATTCCTGAACGGATTCTCTCTGCTCTTACGACGAACTCATTTAGCACTCATTTAGAAGATATGTCGGAAAATTATGCATTCGATCATCTTCGAGCAGCACGTATTTTATCAGCGTTGGTTGTGGAAGAAATCCTGCAACCAGATCGCGCCGCACGTTTAGTTGCCTTTTCCGATCGCCAAGAAGATGCTTTAACTCTTCCCGAGGTTATCGATGCTCTGCTTTCAGAAAGCTGGATGACTAAACGAAGAGCCGACCCTGACATGAACTCGTTAATTCGGGTGACACAACGTGTTGTGTTGGACGCGCTTATGATTCTTGGTTCTCACGAGGAGACAACACCTGAAACTCGAGCGGTTGTTTTTCAAATACTGGTTGAATTGACGGCCTCGCTATCCGATCGGCATGAAAAAGACCGTGTGACTGAGGCACATTTAAGGCAAGCGGAACGAGACATTGCACGTTTTCTTGTAGACCCAGAGTCCGTTACCCCGAAATCAGCTTCGCCGGCCTGGGGGAAGAGACCTCGTTCACGCTATCCACTTGCACCAGGTCCTCCATTAGGAGGGGGACCGATTCGTTAATTTTTTGCTTGATTTGGATTGTTCAGGGTTGGTTGTTAAGAGTTGATTTTAAAGATGTTTCAATCTAGATCGGGTCATAGTTTTCGTGATTTTCTTGGTGCGTTCGCGGTATATCTGCCATTCTGTATTGTCCGGTTGGTTTTGTTTCTGAGTTTATTGAGTGGTACTTCCTTTGCCGAAGACTGGCCCCAATGGCGTGGGCTTCGTGCGGATGGAATATCGTTAGACACCGGGTTCGCTACCGAATGGAGTCCAAGTCACAATCTTCAGTGGAAGTCTCCACTGATAGGTCGGGGAGCATCTGCACCGATTGTGTCAAAGGAGTTTGTGTTCATAACTCTTCAGATTGGAGAAGGTCCAATGGAGACTAGACTCCCAAGAGACAGAGAGAATGCCTCTTCTTGGGAGCGAGAGGCACCTTTAAACAAAGGGGTTTATTTTCTGATTCAAGCACATCATAGAGATGACGGTCGTTTGCTTTGGACATATCGAATTGATGCGCCTAAGGATGTTCCAAGCGTTTATCCAACTCACAATTTAGCTAGTCCAAGTGTGGTCACAGACGGTGTAGCAATCTACTCATGGTTTGGGACGGGACAGCTAGTAAGTCTGGATTTTGAGGGTAGATTAATTTGGAGTAGGGATCTTGGTGCTGATTATTTCCCTTTTCGTGTCCAAAGAGGCCATGCCAGTTCTCCTGTCCTTTATAACGAATCTCTGTTGCTTCTCGTAGATCATACAGATTCGGCAATGTTACTTTGTCTTGATAAGAAAACCGGTGTTGAACGTTTCAAGGTTGATCGTGGTAGCGGACGGCGTTCTTACAGTACGCCTCTCATAATTCATAGACCGGAGCGTGATGAACTTGTTATCAATGCCGATTTGAGCATTGATTCCTATGACCCTCAGAACGGAAAAGCACTTTGGCATGCCGGAAAGCCGGTTAGACTAGCAGTTCCAACTCCGATCTATCACGATGGGGTCATCTACACCAATCGTGGCTACAGCAGTAGTCCGTATCTTGCAGTGCAACCGGGAGCTGATATTTTGTGGCGTTCTCCGACGAGAGGACCGTACGTTTCCTCAATGCTTTATCACAGAGGTTTGCTTTACATGGCCACTGAGCGAGGTATTGTTTCGGTCATCGATGCTCAAAATGGTGAGTTGGTTTGGAGACAAAGACTCGAAAATGTTTATACTGCTTCACCAGTACTTGCGGAAGATCATGTTTACCTTCTTTCTGAAAATGGCGAGACAGTGGTGTTGAAGGCAGGCCGTTCGCCCTCTGTTGTGTCGAGAAATTCACTGAACGAGAGGACACTTGCTTCACCAGCGCTCTCGGAAGGTCAGATTTTTATTCGGAGTGATGAGCACCTGTTTGCTATTTCCTCTGACATCATGCGTTAAGTGCAGATGGTCAAATCTTTAAGATAAACCCCGTCTCTTTTTTTGATGGCTTTACTGTTGATGACCTTGCTGTGTGTATTTGAAGATGCTGACCCTGAAAAACATCGGGGCTAAGAAAAACTGTCGATTCGCTTGGCGATCGTCTAATACAGGGGAGGCGTGCTTTTCGGAGGTTTCCGATGATTCGTTAATTGTTCGAAACTGTATGCTAGGTCAATTAATTGGGATTCACTGAAAGGCTTTCCAAAGAATTCGATACCGATTGGAACCCCTATCGGAGCCGTAGCTGTAGGTTTTGAAAAGCCGGCTGGCACTGTTATTGCTGGGAATCCTGTCACTGCACTGAGAACACCATTTCGGTCTACTTGGTCCTTTCCAATTGGGACTACGAGTCGTTTTTGGAGGGGGTAGACGAGAGCATCTAGTTGATGCTCAGCTATGATTTTCATGATTCGCTTACGTAGCCCACGGCGTTTGGTTAGGCGCTCTTTATATTCGTGGTCATGAACACTCTTCTTTAAAGCGCTTTCGTATAATTGCTTTAAAACAGGCTCGTACTTTCCTGAATTCAGAACTGCTTGGAGAGAGGCTGTAGCAATTCCACGTGATTTAAGATACTCGCTCAAGTATTCGTCGAATTCGTACCCTGAAACTGACACCTCTGAAATAAGCTGGTTTGCATCAATTGGCACACTAATTTCGATGAGCGAAGCACCAGCCAGTTGCATAGCTTTTAGTGCTTCTTGTGTAACAAGGTTCACTTCTTTGTGCTTGATATTGTTTCCGAAGAAAGAACGTAGAACGCCTAGTCGAGCACCTTTCAAGGAGTCTGCTTTGAATGTAGGTGAAACCGATTGTTGATTTCCGATGGACGAAGCTGTTGATGAATCTTTTTCATCATAAACGGTGATGATGTTTAAAACTGTATAAGCATCATTAACTGTGCGTCCAATAGGCCCGGCTGTGTCCTGTGTCATTGAGTAAGGGATGATTCCTGAACGACTAACTAGTCCTTTTGTAGGCCGAATACCTACCAGACTATTGGCTGAAGACGGAGAACGAATTGAATTTACGGTGTCTGTTCCGATACCGACAACGGCGAAGTTCGCAGCCACAGCTGCCCCTGTCCCACCACTTGAGCCACCAGGTGTCCTAGTGAGGTCATAAGGGTTAAGCGTTTGTCCACCCAGTGAACTTCTGGTGATTCCTGATGCTGCAAATTCAGTTAAGTTGACCTTTGCTAGGATGATAGCGCCAGCAGTTCGAAGTTTTCGAGTTAGATGTGCATCTTCATCAGGCTGGAAGCCAGCTAGACTCAGGGAGCCTCCAGTAGTAGGCATGTCTGAAGTTTCGATGTTGTCTTTCAACAGAACAGGTATTCCGTGTAGTGCACCTGTAAGACCGGAGTGAGTAAATTGCTGATCGAGTTCATCTGCTCTGGCAAGAGCATTGGGGTTAACAAGGATTACAGAATTGATCTTTGGTCCACTTTGGTCATAGCTTCTAATTCGATGAAGGTAAAGTTCCACTAGGTGTCGAGAAGTCAGAGTTCCCTCGCTCATCGCCAAATGAATTTTTCTTATAGTGGTTTCTTCGATGCGGAATTCGACCTCCTCAACTCCGTGTCCTGCTAGGTACCCAATACTCATTGTAAGTAGGATTGCCCTCATCTGCCCTGATAGTAACGGTGTGTGAATGTTAGGTTCAACTCTTATTCATTATTATTGTTGTATGGACTGATTTAGAATCATCAATATTATGGGAGCAAAAAATAAATATTGGAGGATATGATCATGTTAAGTCGCTTTGTATTGGTTTTAGCTTTCTTTGGTGTTGTTCCCGTGACCGGTCAATCTCTCCGCGTGGATATGCATGCACACCCATCCAGGTTTCACCGATCATCTGTCCCTTCGATTTCCGTAGAGGAGGTTGAACGATATCTTGCTGGAGGTATGCAGGTTGTGGTTTGCAACATCAGTAGTGATACCCCTTATCGCGGCAATTATATTCTTCCCGATGGTACAGAGATATCTTCGGGACGCCTTCGTCCAGCAGCGGGTGAAGTGTGGCGTCATACCCTCGAACGATTTACCCGTTTGGAGGCTACTAATTCTCGCGCTGATGCGATTTTCGTGAGCAATCCAACGGAAGCTCGCAAGGCGTCTGCGGAAGGACGTCTGGGGCTGATACCAGCGCTTGAAGGTGCTGATGCACTCGAGGGTGACATTACACGTTTAAAGATGCTATATGACCGAGGACTCAGACTTCTTCAACTAGTGCACTTTCGTGCAAATGAAATTGGTCACATCCAAACTTGGCCGTATACTCCAGGCGGACTGACTGATTTTGGTCGTGAAGTGGTTGAGACTGCCAATCGATTAGGAATAGTAATTGATTTAGCACACGCAAACTCCGAAACGATTAGAGATATCCTAACTATATCTGAACACCCAGTTATTTTTAGTCACACCGGTGTTTTCACATTAGTTCAAGGAGATCGTTATTTGGGTGATGACGATATTAAAGCCATCGCTAGTAAGGAAGGTGTCATTGGAATATGGCCGAACGGTTCAGGCCTTCCAAGTGTTGATGACATGGCTAAGCATATTGCTTATGTACGTGATCTAGTGGGAATTAAGCATGTGGGAATTGGCAGTGATTTGCGGGGGATGGGCCAGTATAGTGATGGATTTGGTGATGAGGCAAATTTTCTAGGTATTGTTGATGCTCTCCGTCGCCATGGTTTCGATGACACTTCGATCGAGTTAGTGATGGGAGGAAATTTTACGAGGGTTTGGGAGGTCGTAACGAAGTAAATTCGTTTGGTTGGCATCTGAGGTGTTTTATCAACTGAGTCCTCCTACGCCATAAAGCCGCGATATGGCGCACATTCAAGTAGGGTTTGAGTATCTTTAAGTCATCTTGCTCCAAGTCTTCCAGTGTTTTTTGTAGCTCTGGCGCACACGAAGGAACTTTTTCCAATGGCGCATTTGTGTAAAGTCTGAATGATCGTGTGTGGTCGATAAACCAAATCCTATCCAACGAATCAACGAGTACATTTCCTGCATGTCGGTCGAAGTTGTGGATAAGTGAATCGAAAACGTACATGGTGTTAAATATATTAGGCCAACGTTCATTCGCTTTTGGTCCTGGTCTGTCGTAGCGATTTTGAAACTCAGAGACAGCTTGCTCGATCCAGAGCTGGACCGAACCTTTTTGACCCTTGATCGTACGTATTATGCATGGTGGAACTCGGTCAATCCCTAGTAGGCGAGATAGCTGGTAAGCAGCGCATTCATAAATATAGCTGTCGTGATAACTTCGAATTCGCATGTCCCCGACTCGAGCGCGCCTACCTCTCTTGTCGACACGACGAAAAATTGCATGAGCTTTAATTCCGTTCGCTGAAAGAAGCAGTCTCAGTGGACGATTTTGTGACCCGCTAATTTCTTTTGCTTCGATTACTTTAGCTTCTCTCAGAAAGTTTTCTGCGTCCTGGTCTGTTGCAAATGGAAGAACATTATTACTTGGCCCCAACCAATGAGGTTTCACAGGTTGGGTAAGTAGAACGAAGAGTAAAGCGGCGCTTTTGAACATTAATATCGTTTAATAGTTTGTCTTTATGTCCTTTATTTCAAAGGGACCAATTTGCCGAACAGCCATCCGATACTTGCGGCGATTGCTCCAATAATGCTATTTACCAAAAGACCTGTGAGCCGAGCTGAGAAGGCACCAGCCATTGTCACTTCGGATTCATTTCCAATAATTGCGATAGGGTTATTAAAATGGGTCTCGACTCCTAGAGCCATAGAACCCAATGTTCCCACGAAAATAAGAATTTGAGTAAACAGAGCGATAAGTAAACCACAAGTGGCAGCATAACCGATCTTTTCGCCTTTAAAGCTATTAGACATTGCGCCCCAGATAAGGCAAAGATGCACAGTCATTGGGACTAGTGCGAAGAGCCTAATCCCAAGTTCGTAACTCCCTCCCAAAGATCCTACAATGAGTTTGCCAATAAAGAATAAGAACAAAAGGGCGTATGCAAGTCGAATGAAATTTATTTTTTCTCTCAATATAGTTTCCTCTCGTGTTCCTTACATTTATGTGCCACAAAATTTCTGGAAGTAGATTAAGGCTATGATAAAACGACCCAATGTATTATTGCTATTTTTGATATTTGCGAGTTCAGTTCTCGCGGATAATTATCCAAAAAACAAATCTGTCGACGTTATCCACTATAAATTTCACTTGGAGCTAAATGACTCGACCGATGACTTCCTTGGTTCTACTCAGGTCCTTGTTCAGTTTCTTGAAAGCGGGGCTAAAGAGATAGTTTTAGACCTTATAGGGCAGAGTGAAAGTGGTGGTATGTTAGTTACTTCGGTAACAGAGGGCCAATCAATAGTATCGTTTACACATAACGATAATCAGATCAGAATCGCTGTCGAGCCCCCCGCTCAACAGAACGAACGTAGAAACTATACTGTGAATTACCGAGGAGTGCCTGTGGACGGGCTTGTCATAGCTGACAATCGACATGGCGATCGTACTTTTTCTGCAGACAACTGGCCCAACAAGACTCGTCACTGGCTACCGACGGTCGATCATCCTTATGATAAAGCAACATGTGAGTTCATAATAGAGGCACCGCATCATTATCAAGTGGTTGCAAACGGGTTAAAACAAGAAGAATCCTATCTGGTTTCTGGAAGGAAGTTAACTCACTGGAAACAATCGGTTCCGATCTCAACATGGTTGATGGTGATATCTGTTGGGAAATACGCTGTGCGCTACCAAGATGTCTATAAAGGTATATCCATTGAAACTTGGGTTTTTCCTCAGGACCGTGAGGCTGGATTTTTCGATTTCGCGCGCGCTCGTCGACCATTAGACTTTTTTAATACCCATATAGGGGAATATCCATACGAAAAGTTAGCCAATGTTCAAGTCACAGCTCCCGTAGGTGCTACAGAAGCTGCAACGGCGGTTTTCTACCAACAGGACTTTGTTACCGGTGACAGAAAACGCGAGGATGTTATTGCCCATGAAATAGCTCACCATTGGTTTGGCAACTCTTTAACGGAAAGTGATTGGAATGATGTATGGCTGAGTGAGGGATTTGCCACATATTTCACTTTGTTGTTTAACGAACATACCTATGGGCGTGAACGTTTTGTCGAAGGACTCTTGCAAAACAGAGCAAGAATTTTCGAATTCTACGAGGGTGAACCTGAGTATCGGATCGTTCATAAAAATCTAACAGATATGAGCCAAGTTACAACCCGTATGACTTATCAGAAGGGTGCTTGGATTTTACATATGCTGAGAGGCATTATGGGAGATGACTTATTTTGGAACGGTATCCGTGAGTACTATCGGATATACCGAGATCAGACTGTTTCTACTGATGATTTTCAACATGTAATGGAGAGTTTCGCAGAGCAGGATCTGGCTTGGTTTTTTCAGCAATGGCTTTATCAGGGAGGGAACCTGAAGCTTGAAGGTAACTATAGATATGATTCTGTAAAAAAAAGCATTGAACTGACTCTCAGGCAAGTTCAACAAGATAATGTGCTGTTTCAAATGCCATTGGAGGTTGAGGTCTATGCTTCAGAAGGAAAAACTGCGCATAAAGTTTTTATCGACAATAGGACTAACCATTTTGAAATTCCGGTAGCAGAGAATCCTGAAAAGATT
Organism: uncultured Acidobacteriota bacterium; assembly: GCA_964518945.1. Lineage (GTDB taxonomy): Bacteria > Acidobacteriota > Vicinamibacteria > Marinacidobacterales > SMYC01 > CAZFLB01. The sequence continues at coordinate 9,520 of CAZFLB010000020.1, forward strand.
GTGCTCGATCCAAACATTTGGTTGTTGATGGAGTATGAGTTGACCAGAAATTAATACCGAACCGTTTTTCAATATTTGGAAAGGATGAACATGGCACTTTTTCTTAGCGCTGAACTTTTATTAACGCTGATGTTCACACAGCCTTTAGATTCTTCTCGACAGTTTCTTCGAAGTCAATTTGAGACCACAGTCGGTAGTCTTGCTCAGAGTATCGATGGTGTAGTAGGAGTTTCTGTGAAAGCCCTTGATACGGGAGAGAGCTTTTCATTGAATGGAGATGTGGTTTTCACACAGGCCAGTGCAATTAAATTGCCGGTACTCATTGAATTTCTTCTACAAGTTGAAGAGGGTCGCTACGAACTTGAAGAATTAGTGTTCCTTGAATCGCAAGATATTGTTGGCGGATCCGGTATTTTAAAACAACTTACTCCCGGAAAAGTTCGTATGACGCTTAGGGACCTTGCAACACTCATGATCTCAGTCAGCGATAATACTGCGACGAATATGGTGATTGATCGCGTTCAAATGGACCGTGTCAATGAGACGATGTTGCAGTTTGGACTTACTCAAACAAAGTTACAGAGAAAGATGTTGGATAGAGAAGCTTGGACGACAGACCGTGAAAATCTTTCCACGCCAAATGAGCAAATGAAGCTATTAGAATTCATTTACAACGGAAAGAAAAATCAGATTAGCTTGGCTTCGCGACAGGAAATTTTGCGCATTTTGTCAATTTCGAAGCCAGGTCGGATTAAGGATAAATTACCCAGTGGTACGCGTGTGGCTCATAAGACAGGTTCTGTTCCAGGCGTTGTGGTTGACGTAGGCATTGTTTATTTGGAGACGAGCGCGTTCATCATTACGATTATGGGAAACTGGCTTGTGAGTGAGACGCATGCGGCAGAAGTGATGTCCCAGATTGCTCTGAAGACCTATGAATATTTTGACCGGTTATCAAACTCTAATAGTTATGGTCACAAAAAGTGATTGCTATAGCTCTCGAATCGAGGAACAGCTCCCTTATGGTTTGATAAAACTGACGACGTTTTGAAAGTCGGTCCTTCCTGTCGTATTCTCAAAAAGCTTTGATGTCAAGTAAATCATTAAGACTTAATTTGAATCCTTGATTCGTTTTTCGGTATTGACTTGAAGAACTTTTTGTATGATTAGTTGTATTGTGTTTAGTGCGCTAAGTGTATTGTTGATACTCGGGGCAAATCAGGAATACTTGCCAGACCTGCCTATAGATCACAAGGCAATTCAGTATGTTGATAAAAAAGTTAATGATCCTGTTGCAAACCTATCAAAAAAAATTACTAATGGTCAGATCTTGTTGGAACCACACAATAGCAAATTAGGTCGACTTGGAGAGTTACTTGAATACCTTAACGTAAAAGTGGACACCCAAGGATTGGTATTCTCAAAAACCAGTTTCCAAGCATCTGTTATCTCACCAGATAACCCTCGTGCAATTTACTTCAGTGATGAAGTTGCGGTTGCATTTGTTCGAGGCAGTGACCTGATTGAGATTGCTGCAACTGATCCAATACAGGGGCCGATTTTTTATACCGCCGATCTTAGAGAAGTAAATGTTGAGGGATTTCAACGTAGAAAAGTGTGTTTGCAGTGCCACTTGGGACCTGCTACTTCTGGTGTCCCAGGCTTGTTTGTTGGGTCTGTTTTTCCAGGACCGCTTGGAAATCCGTCGCCTCATGGCGCGATTATAACGGACCATCGGACACCATTCGAAGACCGATGGGGAGGATGGTACGTTAATGCCGTTCGTGGCCAACAATTGGATCGGTCGAATGCAGTAGCTTCTAGTCCTGCCGAACCATTGCGGTTAGATCAGGATCAAGGGCAGAATTTGGTCCACTTGTACGGAAAAATTGATTCGAGGGGCTATCTCGCTTCAGTTAGCGATATCGTGGCTTTAATGACATTTGAACACCAAACACAAATGCAAAACTTTATTACTCGAATTAGTTGGCTGGAACGAATCAGGGATTCCGAATCTGATACCACTTCGAGCACATTTTCTCGAATAGATAATGAAATAGATTCTCTAATTTTTTACATGGTTTTTGGAAATGAAGTTCCATTACCAGAACCCTTAGAAGGCGTTTCTACGTTCACGGAAACTTTTCCGTCTCGAGGACCCCGTGATGAAAAAGGACGTTCACTGCGAGACTTCGATCTTCAGAAACGATTATTTCGGTACCCTTTGAGCTACATGGTTTATAGCAGGTCGTTCGATCAGCTTCCTTTTCGAGTAAAAGCAGTGATTTTTCGAAAACTCTATGACATTTTGACCGGAGAAACAGGGAGTGCATCATTTGATCACTTAGGAGAGAAAGACCGTCACGACATTTTTTCAATTCTCCTTCAAACAAAGCCAGACCTTCCAGATTATTGGCATTAACGTTACGATATAATCATTGTTCTCAATGTCTAAAGCCTTGTTTATTGTCTGGTTTTTTCTGGTAAGTGCTGTGCCTGCTTTGGCACGTATCGACTTACTAGAAAAATTGATGCAAGATCCGTTTCGAATTGATGATGCCATTGGTTGTATTTCTTGTCATCAGAATGAAAGTGGAGGAGGTCCACTTACTGAGTTTGGTCAAGCATTTGACGGTGAGGGACAGATGATTACCCCTATGTTGCGGGCACAATTTCAGGAGTTTTTTGGTTTTCATTCAACGCGACTAGCGAGTGGTCTCAGAATTCATTTTTCAGATCCAGAGAATAAGTATGCTGTTTTTGAACGTGATGAAAATAAGTTTCTCGTTGATTTGAACTCGTTGTCAAAAGAGCCTGAGGCAGTTTTGTTGCCTCCGAATAACCTCTTGACGTTTTTTGTGGCAAGTAAAGGATTGGGAAGAGGAGGTCATCTTTCTGGTCTGGCGGGCGCAGATAGCCATTGTCAGTCTTTGGCCGAGTCTGCTGGTAGCGGAGATATAACGTGGCGTGCCTATTTGAGCACGAGCTTTAATGGTAAGTCAGCTATTAACGCTGGTGACCGTATTGGATCGGGTCCTTGGTTTAACTCAATTGGGCAAATAGTTGCGAAGGGAGTTAGTGACCTGCATGAAAACAGCCGTTTAGGGAAGACTCCGCTTTTAACCGAAAAAGGTGAAGTTGTTAAAGGACGTAGCGATAATTTAAACCACCACGATATTCTTACGGGCACTCTTGAAAACGGCACAGCAGCAGTGGGGATGAATTGCCAGAACTGGACTAGTGATGATGATGAATATTCTGCAATGGTTAGTCATCATGAGATTGGTGGTAAGGACGGAAACAACAAGTCATCGAATTCATCCCATGTATCTAATGGCTGCAGTCAGGAAGCGTTTCGTGCTACTAGTGGGGAGAGCTTGTTATACTGTTTTGCTGCTCAATGATTCAGTGAAATGATTGCTTGGCTCAGTTCCTTTTCGCCAGTACGCTGAAACTAGTCTCTGACGATTTTTGTTTTAAAGTTTCCCGGAAGACTTACTTCGAGAAGCTGTAAGTTCTCAGAGCAGTTACTGTACTTATAATTCTTGGCAGGAGGGAGTACGCAAGCATCTCCCGTGGAGAGTGTATCTATATTGATACGTTCGTGTGTGAGGGTCAGACTCCCAGATAGAATGCAGACGAACAACAATGCTGCATTGTGGCACCACTCTTGTTCAGGATACCTTGTGTCACTTTTGACTATGTGAACACTTGCAAATCCTTTTGTAGCAGAATTGATACCTGTGTCCCGTGAGTTGAAGCCACTGATCCGATAGGGTTTCCATTTCGCATTTGAGATTTGGTGGTGTAAAAAACGTTGCCCACCAAATTCACGGGGAAGACGCGGTCTGGGTGTTGGTAATGAAAGACTACGGTCACTGAAGGTCTTATGATTTGCTGGATAACTGACCTCTACTACTTCCAGATTTGCTGAACTTTCTAAAACACGGTGTCGAATAGATGGAGGCTGCAGAATGCAGTCTCCAGCTTTCATAACTAATGGTGGACCTTGGTCTTCATAAACTATTCGAACCCAACCTTTCCAGCAATAAATTACTTGCAATAAAGTGTCATGGTAATGAACGTAGTCTGAAACTTTGCCAGCATCGGGAATACGAATATGAAATGCGATTAAACTTTCGTTTTTTTCAGTAGAAATAAGGTCACGATATAGCATGCCGACGCGACCTTTAGTCCAAGGTGAAGCTTCTTTGTATTTGTTTACCGTGAACGACGATTGTATTAGAGGTGCCTTTATATTTTGCGGCATTTTTTATTAGAGCCTAGCATCAATAATCAGTCAGTGCTAAGTTACAATTCTGATCATATTGAGAAAAGTTCATAGGGGGCGTCAATTTGATGAAAGCCTATCTAAGAGTGTCGGACAACGCTTAGGCTTTGCATTTTTTGAGTAGCATATATGGCTCGGGTTCTTGTTGCTGGTTTTGGTTATCTCGGTAAGGCTCTTGGTCATCTCCTAGTTGAGGAAGGGCACAATGTCTTTGGCCTGAGGCGAAAAATTGATAACAGTTCAAAGATTTTTCAAATTTCTGCAGATGTTTCTGATCGTTCGAGCCTCAAGGATCTTCCTTCTAACCTAGACTTTGTTTTTTTTACTGCGGCACCAGATGCTTCTGACGAAAAGGCATACCGAGAGCTTTATATTAAAGGTCTTCGTAATTTGTCAGAAGTACTTGCTCCGACACCGATTTTATTCACTTCGAGTACATCGGTTTATGGACAGGATAGCGGTGAATCGATTTGTGAAAATTCCGTAACTGCACCTAGAGGCTTCCGCGGCCAAGTACTTTTGGAAGCCGAATCTTTTGCTAGTTCGACTTTAAGGCTGGCAGGAATTTATGGCCCAGGTCGATCCCGTTCACTTGATGTCATTCGTAGTGGGGAAGCGACATACACACCGGGGAAAATACTTAATTGGATACATCGTGATGATGCAGCTGCTGCCTTAAGTCATCTGATGGGTTTCTTTGCAAGAGAACAAATGTACATTGGTGTTGATTCAGAGCCTATTGATAGTGAGGTTTTCTACAAATGGCTTGCTAAGATCTCTCAAAGTCCTATACCTAGGAAGGGCCCTCTTGCAGGTAAAAACAAACGGTTATCTAATCTCAAGTTAAGAGGAACCGGTTTTCAGTTTAAGTATCCGACTTTTCGAGACGGGTTTCAGGCGCTGTTATCTATTGATGAATAGAGAAAGTCGAGATCTAACTCAGTGGACATAAAAGAATTTCGATCTACAGTAAGGAACGGTGTTTTTGCTAGTACGACGACCGGTTTGTGTAGTGAAAACATCCATACGAATCTAGTTGTCCTTCCTCGGTCTCAGGCTATAGATTTTCGAAGATTTTGCGAACTTAACCCTGGGCCATGCCCTTTAGTCGAGGAAACTCTGCCAGGAAGCTTTGTTCCAGTAAGGAGTGCGCCAGAGGCAGATTTGAGGACCGATCTTCCGCTTTATAGAGTTTACCGGCATGGCAAACTCTATGCTGAAGTTAGAGATGTCGTTTCATTTTGGAGAGATGATTTGGTTAGTTTCCTTATTGGATGTAGTTTTAATTTTGAGGAAGCTTTAATTGCTGCTGGTATACCGATGAGACATCAGTCCGAGAGCAAGGTTGTACCGATGTATGTAACGAGTATTCAGTGTAAAGAAGTGGGTGTTTTTTCAGGGCCTCTTGTTGTATCGATGCGCCCTATTCCAATAGTTCGAGTTGATGAAGTTTGCTCTATTACGAAACGCTGTTCTTTATCACATGGTGAACCATTGCACGTAGGCGAGGCTTCAGCTCTAGGTATTGTTGATATTGAAAAACCTGAATACGGAGAGTCTGTTACGATCCAAGATGGTGAAGTTCCTGTGTTTTGGGCTTGTGGGGTTACACCACAAGCTGTCGCGCAGCACGCAGCTCTGGAATTTCTAATTACACATGCCCCTGGGCACATGTTTGTTACTGATTTGAGAACAAGTCTTGCTGTTTACTAAGTTATATTCAGTTGTGTGAATTCTTCTTTGAATATCCAGAATACTTATGGTTAGAGATGAAGGGGGCTCCCCTGAGGCCTTTCTGTGAGGACAAGACCTCAGGGGAGACCTATCGGGCCGAGGGGGTCGTCTCGGTCCCGAGGCTCTTAATTACCGATTTGAAAATTTGAATAAGTCACTCCAGTTATGGATTCACCCCGTTCTCCAATTCCTAGTTCAATAAAATGTATGCTAGGCAGGTAGGCGTTGTTGTAGTTCACTTGTACTTGTATTTCACCGTCTAGGATTACGCTAACCAAGTGCCCATTTCCAGTTGGCCCCCATTGGATGCGCCAATGATAAACATGTTGGGGGTTCCAGCCTAAAAAGTTGCTTCCCTCATCGTGTTGCTCACCATTTGAAATCCATCGGAGGCGCACGTATGGAGGATTGTGTGGATTTGGGTGAAGTTTTTGTAGGTGGACTCTATAAGGATTGGTACGATAGTCGCCGGCCGAGGGGTCCCACATACCGAAAAGCATAAATTGATCATGGGAAGGGTTCTCTTCTTGTAAGCCAACAGTATCGAATTCGATCCAACCTTCTGAGAGAGCGTGCACCTGGTATCGAATGAAGTTGCCGGGTGCAGACACGGTCCAACCTGCTGATCCGAATTGCCCTCCGTGAACTTCACCCATGCTACCTCCGCCTGTCAACGGATCTGATATCAGAGTTCCTTCCGGCGTTGGTGGTGGCGTTGGTGGTGGCGTTGGTGGTGATTCATTGCTTTCTCCGGAGCTCTCCTCCCCTTGGTTTCCAATAACCATTTTCGCTGTTGTTGAGAACGGACTTTCATCGACTCCTGATGTTGCTCTTACTCTCCAGAAATATTGACCGTTGATTAGTGGTGTGTCGACTGGCCAGGAGGTGTGGCCATCTGAACCTTCCGGTATTTGTTCGGACTGGGCTGTGAGAACAGAAAAAGCTGTATCTAGCGCTATTTGAAAAAGATAAGTTTTTGTGTTTGTGCCTAGATGGGCTGAATTAAGTACCGTTAGGGTCGGTTGAGCAGTCGAAACAGTACTACCGGGAAGTGGGTCTGAGACAACTGGTGCTGTTAAACGATTTTCGCTGTTGCCGAGAATTGCTCCAACTGCACTACTTACAGCGTCGTCTACCCCCGTCGGACTTGTTGGTAGTAGTGCCTCTTCTAACTTACAAGAAGCGGCCAAAAAACAGAGGGTGAGGATAGTGCATGCTAGTTTTGTATGAAATCTGAGCTGTTTTTGTTGGCCTATCACAAACCCAATCCTCAATGGAATAACATAGATAGTATGAACAAATTGGAGAACCAGTCCGGATGAAACTCTAGATGTATTGGTTCTCCAATCTATTCGAACAAAAACTTTACACTGAAGATCTAGATATTGCAATAGTTTTAATGCATTTACCTAAAGTTTTACTTTATATTTTTTGTTTATTACAAGGGTAGGAGTGCTAAGAAAAAGACATAGTTATTGGATAATATTGAGCTCTACACGAGAAGAAGATACAGTTGTAAAGTCTTTCGTTCTTCTCAGCGTGTGATGAGTTGTGACAAATCTAAATCTTCTAGGCTAGGGTGGGTTTGATCACGTGCTGATAAAATCGGTGAAGAAATTGGCCAGTCAATGTTAATTCTTTTATCATCCCATCTCAAACCGCCCTCTTCTTTGGGACGGTAAATGTCGCTAGTTTTGTACCATACGTCTGCTTCTTCTGAGAGGACACAAAAACCATGTGCGAAACCAGCAGGCAAATACAATTGTTTGCCGTTATCTCTGCTTAGGTGCGTACCTTCCCAAGATCCGAATTGACTGGAATTAGGTCTAATGTCTACTACTACGTCAAAGATTTCTCCTCTCACCACGGTGACTAGCTTAGCCTGTCGTTGCTGAAAGTGTAGACCTCGCAGTACGTGTCTTTTTGAGTTCGAAAAATTGTCTTGGATAAACGGACCGCAAACTCCAGCATGGTCGTACAGTTCTTGACGAAAAGTCTCAGAAAAAAAACCGCGGTCGTCTACAAAGCGTTTGGGTTCTAGAATGAGTACGGCATCAAGTGAGGTGTTTTCGACCTTCATATTACTGGACCTTGTTCAACTAAATTCAATAGGTATCGACCGTATTCGCTTTGAGACTGGGCATCACCAAGTGTTTGCAGTGCGTCTTCATTAATGAAGCCCATTCGATAAGCTATTTCTTCGGGGCAACAGATTTTTAGTCCTTGACGCTGTTCTACCGATTCAACGAAAGTAGCTGCTTGTAGAAGTGCCTCTTTAGTGCCCGTATCAAGCCATGCATAGCCCCTACCTAATTTCTCTACATGTAGTTCTCCTAATTCCAGGTATTGACGATTTAGGTCAGTAATTTCTAATTCTCCGCGTGCGGATGGTTTTAGTTGTGATGCTAGTCTTACAACGCGCTCATCATAAAAATACAAACCCGTGACCGCGTAGTTTGAGCGGGGCTTATTCGGCTTCTCTTCAAGATGGGTAACAACATGTTCGGAGTCATCAAAGCTAACTACACCGTAACGTTCAGGGTCTCTAACACGATAGGCAAAAATCGTTGCTCCAGACTTTCTAGTTACTGCTGTGCGAAGGTGTTTTGTTAGCTCGTGACCGTAAAATACATTGTCTCCAAGAATTAAAGCGCAGCCCTTACCTGCAATGAATGATTCTCCGATAAGAAAAGCTTGAGCGAGACCATCAGGTTGTGGCTGAATAGCATAATTTATGTCAATGCCAAGTTTTGATCCGTCTTCAAGAAGGTTTTCGAACAACTGTCTATCGTCCGGCGTTGTGATGATAAGAATGTCTCGAATTCCCGCTAGCATGAGGGTGCTTAGGGGAAAATAAATCATTGGCTTGTCGTAAATTGGAAGTAACTGTTTACTAATAGTTCTTGTCATGGGATAGAGGCGTGATCCTGAACCCCCAGCTAAGATAATCCCTTTTTCAATCATGACCCTAAATTGTACTTCGGAATGCTAAAAGAGCAGTAGTAATACTCAGTTGTCAACATAGGGTATCTCTTGAATAAAACACTCGACATCTAGTTTTTTTCTCAGAACTATGGTTCGTTCGAACTTTCGTATGGTCCCTCGATGAGGATTTGTCGTAATGCCTTGGGTTGCATGACTAATTCTCCAGTTGGAAGTCCATTTTGTTTGAATTAAAATGCGACAATATCTATGTATTCAGTACGCTTGAGTCGACCAGGGTTGTCTTCTGGCATCGTCGACCGTATAAATTCCACCAAATCGTTTACTGTTTGACCGCTCCATCCGTCCATGTAGCCACTTTGACTAAACTCGTTGGGTTGATGACACACCATACAGATTTCAGTGAAGAGTTTTTCTCCACGTTGGGCCTGTTCTTTTGAATAAACACCGTCTTGTACGGATGTGGGATCTTCCTGAGCAGAAAGCAACAACGCCAATCCGAACACTGCTGTGCTTGTTGCGAGGCTCAAAATGCTAGTTTTCATACTTTGCTCCTAAAGACTCTGTCAAGGCCCAAGAACCACGTTACTTGTTACTGAACCGAAGAAAGAACCAGTGAGATATGCGGAGGATAGCACGAAATCTTTCTAGGGAGCTTTATTCAAGTGTTTTTTGAAATGTAATGAATGCAGTATTCTTCCGAAAAAAGATCAGTACCCTAGATTGGGACGAATCCAATGCTCGATCTCTTCTGCCGTAAGGTCTTTTCTTTCAGCATAATTTTCAACTTGATCGATACCGATTTTCCCCACGCTAAAGTACTTTGCCTGAGGGTGGTTGAAGAGTAAACCGCTTATTGAGGAAGCTGGGAGCATTGCACAATTTTCTGTTAGTACAACGCCAATATTTCTCTCCACGTCTAGTAGCTTAAACAGAGTTGTTTTTTCACTATGGTCTGGAAAAGCTGGATAGCCTGGTGCGGGTCTCACTCCGCGATACTGCTCTCGGAGCAAATCTTGTTTGGTAAGATTTTCTTCTAGACCAAATCCACATTCTCTACGGGTAAGCTCGTGTATTTTCTCTGCAAGCCCTTCAGCTAGGCGATCGGCCAATCCTTTGACCATAATGGCATGATAATCATCTTGGTCTTGTAAATAAATTGAGAGGGTCTCATCAATTCCGATGCCCGCTGTAACGGTAAAGGCTCCAATGTAGTCTGGGAGCCCAATAGGGGCTACAAAATCTGAAAGTGACAAATATGGTTGACGCTCTCTTTTTTCCTGTTGTTGGCGAAGCATATGAAATCGGACTTGCTCCTCAGTGCGACTATCATCTTTATATATGATGATATCGTCGCCTTCGCTATTTGCTGGAAAGAAACCGTAGATAGCCCGTGCGGTGAGAGAGTTGTTTGCCGTTAGCGTACTAAGCAGTTTTCTCGCATTCTGGAACAATTCAGTGGCTGCCGGGCCGATGTCGGGTTTGTCCAAAATTTCTGGGTATATACCCTTCAACTCCCACACGTGAAAGAAAGGAGTCCAGTCGATGTAGTCGACAATATCTTTAAGAGGTACAGGACTAAGAACTTTTGTTCCTATAAAGGATGGTCTTGCAATATCGATTGAAGACCAGTTTATTAATAGTCTTTCCGCTTTCGCGGTCTTGTAAGGAACGATCTTTTTTTGACTATCTTCAAAAGCGTTTCTTATAGTTTTCTGATCAGAGAAATTGCGAGCAATGAAAGCATCTTTCGTCTCTGAACCGATGAGTTCGCCAATCGCTGTAACAGCTCGAGAAGCATCAAGAACATGCACGGTTGGTTTGTCATATTTAGGAGCTATTTTCACTGCAGTATGCTTTTTTGAAGTAGTGGCACCCCCTATTAAAAGTGGTGTTTTTAGGCCCTCTCGCTTCATTTCGGAAGCGACATGAACCATCTCATCCAATGATGGTGTTATTAGTCCAGATAAACCGACAACATCTGCTTCTTCGTTGATTGCTGTTTTTATGATTTCTTTTGCCGTTACCATGACTCCCAGGTCTTTTATTTCATAGCCGTTGCAAGATAAAACCACACCGACGATGTTTTTACCAATATCGTGAACATCTCCTTTTACAGTTGCGAGAAGAACTTTTTTCTTTCTTTGACGAACACTGGTGGCTTCTTTCTCTTTTTCAATGAAAGGCTCTAGGTATGTTACGGCTTTTTTCATCACACGTGCACTTTTGACAACTTGAGGCAAAAACATTTTTCCTGCCCCGAACAGGTCCCCCACAATGTTCATCCCGTCCATTAGAGGGCCCTCAATAACTGCAAGTGCTTTGTGATACTTTTGACGGGCTTCTTCAATATCTTCCAAAATGTAGTTTGCTATTCCGTGCACTAGTGCATGAGACAGCTTGTCTTCGACGGGTGTAGTTCGCCACGTTTCGTCCTTTTCCTTTTGTTTTGTAGAGCCCACATGTTCTTGTGCATAACTAATTAGTGTTTCGGTAGCTTGTGGATTTCGGTTAAATAAGACATCCTCAACATATGTTCGAAGTACGGGGTCGATTTCGTCATAGATTGCAAGTTGACCTGCATTAACTATGCCCATGTCCAGTCCGGCTTCTATGGCGTGGTAAAGAAACACGGAGTTCATGGCTTCTCTAATATGGCCATTTCCACGAAAAGAAAAGGAGAGGTTACTAATACCTCCAGAAACTTTGACTCCCGGGCAAGCCTTTTTGATGCGTTTCACAGCTTCGATGAAGTTAAGGGCATAACTATCATGTTCCTCGATGCCAGTAGCTATTGTTAGGACATTTGGATCAAAGACAATGTCTTGAGGGAGAAAGCCTACTTTCTTGGTCAAGATTTGATATGCACGTTCGCAGATAGCGACTTTGTGCTCCGTTTCAGTTGCTTGTCCTTTTTCATCAAATGCCATCACTACAACAGCAGCCCCATATTTGTGAATTTTGTATGCCTGCTTAGAAAATTGTTCCTCACCCTCTTTCAAACTAATGGAATTAACTAGGCTTTTTCCCTGTAGGCATTTTAGCCCTGCTTCTATGACGGAGAATTTTGAACTGTCAATCATAATTGGTAGCCGAGCAATATCTGGTTCTGCATTGATTAGGTTTAGATACTCTTTCATTACAACTTCTGAGTTGAGCAGTCCCTCGTCCATGTTAATGTCTAGGATGTTCGCGCCTCCTTCTACTTGTTGGCGTGCGACTTCAACTGCCTGTTCGAGAGAACCTGTTTTGATAAGACGAGCGAACTTTCGAGAACCCGTTACATTTGTTCTCTCCCCTATAACAATGAAATTTGACTCGCGTCGGATCTTGAGTGGTTCCAGGCCGGACAACTGAGTGTATTTAGGTGATTGCGATAGCTGATGAGGTTGGTGCTCTTTTAAGCTCTCGGCAATCGCACTGATATGCTCAGGTGTAGTACCGCAACATCCTCCTGCAAAATTGAGCCAGCCCTCTTTAGCGAAGGAAGCAAGAGTTTCTGCCATAGTAGAAGGAGTTTCGTCATAACTGCCTAACGCATTTGGGAGGCCAGCATTGGGTACGCAGCTTATGTGGACGCTTGATACTGAGGCTAGTTCTTCGACATAGGGACGCATGTTTGAGGCCCCTAGAGCGCAATTGATTCCTACCCCGAATAAGGAAGCATGTGAAACCGAAATCCAAAAAGCTTCAGTTGTTTGACCGGAGAGATTGCGACCACTTTCGTCCACAATGGTTACAGACGCGATGACAGGAAGGACTATCTTACGTTCTTCAAATAAATCCTGTATTGCAAAGAGAGCTGCTTTAATGTTTAGAGTATCAAAGCCCGTTTCAGGTAAGAGGATATCAACGCCACCATCTACGAGTCCTCTAGCCTGTTCAAGATAAGCTGTGCGTAGCTGGTCGAACGTGATAGCTCGGAATCCGGGGTTTTCGACATCTGGAGAAATAGAGCCGGTTTTGTTGGTTGGCCCCATAGATCCTGCCACGAAGCGGGGTACATCTGGGTCGTTAGCCGTGTAGCTGTCCGCAGCACGACGAGCTAAAAGGGCTGCCTGTCGATTGATTTCGTAAGCGTGTGGCCCAAGATTGTAGTCTGCTAAGCCGATTGACGTGCTATTAAATGTATTTGTTTCAATAATATCGGCACCAGCTTTAAGAAACTGATGGTGGATTTCAGTAATAACGTCTGGGCAGGTAATTGAAAGTACGTCGTTAGCCCCTTTGAGATCTATCGGGTGATCTTGGAAAAGTTTTCCTCGGAAATTTTCTTCGTTGAGTCCGTAATTCTGGATCGTAGTTCCCATAGCTCCATCGATAATAAGGATCCGTTTTTTTGCAAGAGAACGAAGGTGATCTAGAAGAGGAGACCGTTTCATCGATAGGGTCATAGCAGTTTCAAAGAAGTGACGCAAGGGTTATCCATGGATTTTCTTAAAAGCGCTTCCAAGTGTGCGACTCTAGTTCTTAATGGCACGGCGGTTTTCATGGAATAATAGTATTCAACTATTATCACTGTTCTGCATAGAAGGATTGCAATATAGGATAGTAAACAAGTTGAGTAGAGTCGTTTTTTTAGTTGTTGATTACAAGCTAGTAAGGTCATAAATATTTTGAAGATTCACAATCGTGTTGCTATTGGTTTAATTGCCGGTGTTGTTTTAGGTGCGGTTTGGGGGCCAGGTGCGTCTGTTCTTGAACCGATGGGAACTATTTTTATCAAACTTATCCGTATGATTATTGTTCCTCTAGTCGCTTCGTCGTTGATTACTGCGATTGCTGGACTTCCAGGAAAGGCCGTTTTGGGTCGAATGGGATTGAAAGCGTCTGGCTTCATTTTGATTAGCTTGTTTGTAGCATTGGTTATTGGTGTTATTGCAGGCCATTCCTTGAGGCCGGGTGATGGGTTTTCACAGGATGCTCGCATGAGCTTACTTAGCAAAGTATCTGCCCCAGAAATTGACACAAATGCTTCACGCACTTCATTTGTTGAAATGTTGGCACAACTTATTCCTGATAATCCAATTCGTGCAGCGGCCGAAGGTAATGTTCTTCAAATTCTATTGGTTTCAATATTAGTTGGTCTGGCTGCAAGTATGCTACCAGATTCACGGCGCAAGCCACTGACGGATTTGACTCAAAGTGTTGTCGATATTCTATTTAAGATTACAGGATGGATTCTTGAGCTGGCACCTTTTGGAATCTTCGGTCTTATGGCAGCTATCGTTGGGCAATCGGGGCTGGCCGTCTTGTGGAGTCTCTCTACATATGTTGGCGTTGTGATCCTGGCTCTCATTATTCATGTTTTCCTTGTCTACGGAGTTGTTCTATGCTTCGTAGCTCGTGTAAAGCTAGTAAAATTTGTTGAGTCTCTCAAACCATCTATATTGATTGTGTTTGCTACCTGCTCTACGGCCGCGGCTCTCACGGTGTCTATGGCGAAGATGCAAACAATAATGGGCTTACCATCAAAAGTAGTGAGTTTTGTTTTACCACTAGGAGCAGCAATTGGACGTGATGGTAGTGGCATTTACCAGGCTATCTCGGTAATGTTTATAGCTCAAGTTTATTCGATAGACTTGGGTGGTCAAGCACTTGTGACGTTTGTTGTTGCTGCAATGTTGTCTTCTATTGCAGTGGCGTCAGTTCCAGCGGGTAGTTTTGTGAATTTGGCAATTATTTTATCAGCACTTGGTATTCCTCTTGAGGGTGCGGCACTTGTATTCGGTGTGGAAAGGCCGCTTGACATGGTTAGGTCTTCGGTTAATTTGCTGGGTCACTTTGTGAACGCGAGCTGGGTGGGTGCAGATAAGAGTGTAGACTAGATAACAATCTTTCAACTCTATTTTAATAAGCCCTTTGTGGGGTTTTTTGCAAGTAGGAGGTCCTGTGATCTATCACATTGTGCTAATTCGTCTTAAACCCGAAGTTAACGATCGAGCTAGGGATGCATTCATGAAGAAAGCTGAACAAATGCTAGGACCCATACCTGGTGTGCGAAATCTTCGAGTAGGTTCCGGTTTAGGGCTTAAAGCGGAACGCGAACATCCGGTTGCATTATTTATGGAATTTGATGATGAAGCGACATTGGCTGGCTATCAGGTTCATCCGGAGCACGAAAGATTTGTTTCTGACGTGGTCGGTCCGATTCAGGAAGACAAAAAAGTCTACGATTACTTTGTCTGATTGTTACCGTTAATTTCACATATATATGTATAGATGAGCTTTGACAGATGTATCTGTTCCAGAATCAATTGTTTTGGTGAAGTCCCAGCCGTATTTGTTGAGATAGTTTAGAGCTGAAAGGGTTCGTTCTTGTAAGCTGAAATCTGGGAATAAAGCTTGTCTTGTTCGAATAAATTGCTGACGAAGTGTTTCATGCTTGCGTTTAACTGCTTTGAAACCCTTAGCTTCTACAATTTTCAAGTTGTGAAGTAGTTTGCCTCTCACGGATGTCAGCATTGGTAATAGAGATTGATCTAATGCGGTCATGTCTCGTTCTAGCCCTGTTATTGTGTCTTCAATCGATTTTCGCGCGTTAATCAGATTGTTTTCTATCCCTAAAGGTATTTGTTCTTTTAGAATCTTGTTGAAAATCGATTCATCATCAATTTTCAGCTTTGAGATTTCGACGTCATGACGATCGATAAATTTGGCCTGATGCTGTTCTATGATTGTAAAACTGGCTCTGGGAACGATAAGTGGCATTGTGACATCAAAATGTTGGTACAAAGCTTTTAATTGTGAGAAATAAGCCAGTTCGCTGGGTCCTGCAGTGTAGGCAATTGTTGGGAATAATGTATCTTGGAACAAAGGCCTCAACAAGACATTCGGGCTGAATCGTTCCGGATTGTCGTGCAACAGGCGTGAATACTCTTTTTGGACAAGTTTTTGTGTCGTTTTTAGCGGTTCGCGCCTTGGGTTTGAGTAGAAGAGGTTGGGTCCAAGCTTGTTGGGGGTTGCTTGTGGACGATAACCATTAGTTGATAATCGGTTGCTAGTTTCGAGCACGAGTTGACTGCTCTCAGGACTACTGTTTAGCTCTTGCTCAAAAAGCGTTGCTCCCGAGGCCTTGAGTTCTGGGAGCGATGGGTCAATGATAGCGAGTCCAGAACCTCGGGTCATGTAGAGCAGCCATCTACCAAATGCTTGGGCCATAGTGTTCCCAGGTTCATAACAGTCATATAGTTTTTGAAATAGATCGGCAGAAAATTCCGTTTCGGGGAGTAGTTCGCTGACATGATTGATGAGAGAATTTATTTCACCAGTCACCTTTCTTGAACCCACCGGATAACCCTGCTCCTCTTCAACCTCTTCGAGGGAAACCTTTGATAACTCGTAGTTTTTGCTCAAAACGTGAGTTTTCTGTACTTCAATAAAGTCGTGATCGTCCGTATCCATCCAGAATAGAGGGACCACTCTAGACCCAAGCACCTCTGAGATGTTAGCAGCTAGTCTTACGGCGCTAACTGCTTTATAGAGCGTGTACAGAGGGCCGCCAAATAGACCTACTTGTTGACCGGTTATTACTGCTAAAGCACCTCTTCCTAGGTCGTTAAGTGAAGCAGTAGCATATTCATCGGCTCCGAGAGAAAGGTTGAAAGTGCGTAAAGGGGTTAGAATTTCCGAAGTAGGATGTTTTTTTGCAGCCAGAGATTTTGCGATGTTTGACCATGAAGATTTGTCGTAAGGGTTACCAGAAAAAAGATCTGATACATTTTCGAATTTGTAGAGATAGTCCAGGAATATAGGATTATAAGATGCGAGTGCGTGGTAGTCAGTCTGTTCGAATCTTGGCATTTTAACGAGCGACTCTCATTACTTCCGATGTTGTCCATATCATAGCGTTCGTAAGCATATGTGGCTACTTCCTGTTTTTTGACGGGTTGTAAGTTATTGTGATAATGTATTTTAACTGTGTTCTTTTGAGCGATCAGTCTGAATGTGCGACTACGTTCTAACTCCTGGATAGAAGTTGAGATACTCGATCTTTGATAAAAACGCCAATGTTGCTTAACCGCTTCAGAACTAGTTCTGAAGGAAAAGATGAGGACTCAATAACAATTTCTAAAGATACAGAACCTCTTTCTACATCTTCTACAGCCAAACCACTTCAGGTACTGACGGGGTTGTTACAAGATCTGGTATTTGCGGTCATTTTTTGTGTACTTGTAATCACTTATGGCGTGCAGATTTTTAAAGTTCAGGGAGCCAGCATGTCACCTTGGTTGCAGGATGGGGATCGCATTCTAGTCAATAAGTTCATTTATCGTATCAGTGATATTGAGCGTGGAGATGTCGTTGTGTTTTGGTATCCGGAAAACCCAGAGATGTCCTTTATTAAGCGTATTGTTGGCCTTCCCGGAGAAACAATCGAATTGCGTGCGGGGGAGGTCTATGTGGGAGGCCAACTAATAGGAGAGCCTTACGTGTCTTCGAGGCATTCTGACCGTCGTAGTATTCCTTCGCAGCAAATCCGACCGGCCCATTACTTTGTTCTGGGAGACAATCGGCAGGGCAGCAATGATAGTCGCAGCTGGGGTCTTGTTCCAGAAAGGTATATTTATGGGCAGGCTTTCGCTCGACTTTGGCCTTTAGGTGGTTTTGGGTTTGTTCAGTGATTGGTTATTCACATCTGTGTTGGAGTTGGAATCCCGATTAATTTAAGTGCAGTAGTATGTTGGCTTAAAAAGATTTGTACTGCAATTGTGCGGATAGAACGTTTTATTTCGTTGGGTTCGGTTGACACATGATATTTATGGTAAAAGCCATTGAATCGTTGTGCCAACAAAAGCGCAAATCGTGCGAGATGTGCTGGCTCTTGTGTTCGTATGGCTGTGTCGACAGCAGTGTCAAGATCTGTCGCTTGAGATATAAGCGCCCATAAGTCGTTGGCTTCTTCAGAATCAAGTGACTCAAAGTGTTGTCGTAGCTTTGTTGGAATACTTATTTCTGTCTGGGCTCCTACCTTATGAAGAATTTTTTTTGCTCTAACTGCAGCATACTGAAGGTAAGGGCCACTATCGCCATCAAAGCTTAAAGCTTCATTGAAATCAAAAGCGATGACTTTGTTTTTAGTGTACTTAACCATGAAATATCGCAGTGCACCACGCGCAATGGCGTTAGCAGTTTTTCGATTTTCACTTTGTCCAGTTTTTGGATTTCTTGTTTTTACTTCATTGTAAGCTTTGTCTTCGAGTTCATTAAGCAGGTCATCTGCCTTCACTCCTAAGCCTTTTCTACCTGACACTTCTAGGTAGGGTTTGTTTTTTTCTTCTGGGTGCACGGTAAAACCGAGTTGCCGGCAAGTCTCAGGTGTAAGAGCCACCATTTCGTATGAAAAATGGTGAGATCTATCACGTGCTTCTTCTGAGCTTAGCATTGCTACGCCCTGTTGCACTATGTCTTGAAGGTATGCTTGCCGAACGTCGATCACATTGTAAACGCGACTACCTTTGCCAAAGTTTGGTGTCTCAACTGTTCCTCCTTCCGTAGTTGACCAAACAACCTGACCACTTGAGTATTGCTTAAAGGGTTTGAAGCCGAACTGTCGGTCCAGTAGCCCTAATTTCCACAGTTGGTAAGCAATGTCTTTCCCTACGTAAGTGACAGTTCCATTCGAACGTACTATGACTTTTTCGTCTTCTTCGGTAGGTATTGATGTTGAGCTTCGGTTAATATCCATAACCCAACAGCCATTATTTTTTCCCGAAGAGGAAAGCCGGATCGCATGCTTCGCTTTCAAAAGCTCGTACGCACGCTCCCAGAATTGAAGTTTAAGGATGTCGCTTTCCCAAGGTAGTAGGTCGTAATAAACGTTGATCCGTTCCATTGTAGCGAGGTGACAACGTACAATGGTTTCAGAAATGAGTCTTCCGAGAGGTGCTTCAGGTTTGGAGTTTTCTTCGATAGCTTTGAGCGTATGTTCTCTGAGTTTCAAACGCTCACGGTTTTCATCATAAAACTCAGAAACGCGTGCATAAAGATCCCAACACACATAGTCAAAACGATTTCCGTTTGCTAAAGACTGGACTTCTGAAAAAGAATTTTGTTTAAGGTGCAAAAAACCAACGACCACATCAGCCACCTGTACCCCTGTGTCGTCAATGTAATTTTGAACTTCGACATTTGTTCCTTGATAACGAAGTAATCGAACGAAGGAATCTCCTAAGGCAGCATTTCGAAGATGTCCAATATGAGCAGCTTTGTTGGGGTTAATGTTTGTGTGCTCGATGATGATTTTTTCTTCGCTCACAACTTTTTTTGGAGTGTTTGTGAAATAGTTTTCAATGAACGACGGTCGATCAAAGAAAACGTTTAGGTACCCTCCTCCAGCAATTTCAACGCGATCGACGCCGAGAATGGTGGATAAGTGTGGAGCAAGCGACTCAGCTATTTTGAGGGGAGACATTCTTGCTCTACGAGCAAGATCAAATGCAATTGCGAATGCAGCATCTCCTAATTCGTTACTTGAGGGTCGTTTAGCAACAACATTCTGAACGTCTATTCCGAAGACGTCATGAATAGCGGTGACCAGAGCTTCTTCTAGTCTTTGGCACAAATTGAATTCCATGTGTGTGATTATATACAAGCGGTGACGAGACGGATGTCACAAGGTGTGAACCTGATTTATTATGTATCTTATGGAGCATCTTAACGAACTTAAACCTCAGGCTGTTTTTAGTCACCGTCGCCGGACAGCTGCTATCTTAATTGGGGATGGGACCGCAGTGGCGTATATGGCTGGAGTAATGAAAGCTTTGAAGGATGCAGGAATAAGGATTGACATAGTTCTTGGGAAGGGAGCAGGAGCACTCGTCGCGGCTTTCAGCGCTATCGATGCTGAGGAGAGGTTGGAAGGGAAAAAGGGCTTATTAGCTCGTTCTGTAAGAAAACGTCCTTGGCGCCTTTGTTTGCTCTACAAAGTGACTGCGGTCTGTCTGTTGCTTTGTATAACGGCATTTGTTTCACCGCTTGTGATAGGTGCGATTTTTCTCCTTGCGCTGCCATTTGTTGCAGTGAGTCGTTTGATAATGAACTTTCCGGGTGAGGGTCAAGCAGATCTTTGGCTGGAGTATCTATTTTCACACGGAGAGCCTGTATATCTTCGTGCAGTGGTTATTCCTATTTTTGTTCTCTGTGTGGTTTGGCTTGCGTGGTGGGTAATTAGCTTTATCCGTGATAAGAAGGCACCATCTCTTCCTGAGTTGTTTGATCTTGGCCCTCTAGAATTACTTCTTGAATCTACTATCTGGAAAGCTGTTCGCGGTGCCTCGACTAACGAACGTCCCCGTAATCGTACAGCTCTTGGGGTTGCTTACCAAGAGCTTCTATCCGGTAGCCTTGGTCAACACGGGTTCAAAGAACTCGTGTTTTATTCCCTTGATTGTGACAGTGGTCGAGAAGCCTCTTTTGCGCTTTTAAAGCAAAGGCACTTTAAAACGTTTTCCGAACATTACCAGTCTCATGACGTGTCGCGGTCCGCAGAGCCTATTGACTTAAGTTCTTATAGCGGAGCCTTGTTTTTTGACGCATTATTTGCTTCGTTAAGCCCACCTGGAATTGTTCCTAGTGTTTCGATGAGACTACCGTTTGGAACTCCATTTGGAGGAGAGGTGCACCAGTTTTCTAGTAGTCTTTTGGCAGGCAGGAGAATGTTGCCGGATGCGATTGCAGCTGGTGCAGAACAGGTTGTTTTTGTGGTGGGCTGTGCTAGTAGTGAGTCTTTAAGTGGTAATACATTTGAACGTTTTGTAGAAGTTGCACTGCGAAATAGTATCGCTGATGAATTGGAAGAGACGGCAAGCCTCCCGGAATTGCCTGTTTTTATAGTCAGGCCTGACAAGCAGCGTCTGAGTGTGTACGAGATCACGGGCAGATCCCAAGGAGGGAATGAGCGGTTAGGTTTAACAGCGCTTTATGCACATGGTCGAAGAGATGCTTCAACACTATTTGTTGATACGAATCTTGGAAATACCCACCAAATTCCTAACGCAGAGCCGTCTGGTTCTGAATCTCTTTCGGAAAAATCTCTAGGCGGTCCAGACGAATTCTAAAATATTTCTGTTCTTTGGCCGTTTTTCTCGATACTGACATGCTCTGAAGATTACAATAGACGTAAGAGTGCCGTCATGAATAATGTCCTGGAAGTTGCTTTCGTCTTTCTTGCAGGTTTGTTTGCAGTATGGAATCTCATGGCTTTTAGGGCGTATTTTTTGTATTTGCAGCTTGCAGGAACTGCTGAACTTACCTGGTATATGCCCAGACCATGGTTTTACAGCCTGGCGCAAGGAATTGGAGCTCTAATGGTTTTGTTGACAGCTTTCAGTTTATTCATTCTCGATCGTTCTTGGATAATCGTATTGTCTCAAGCTTTGATGGCTGCCTATTACATAGTTTTGTTACCGCTCTCTGTAAAAGTTAGGCGGGGTTTTTATTCGCAGGGAATTTGGCTTGACCGAGCATTTGTCCCCTATGACCAGATCTGTACTTTGTGCTGGAAAGAGCATCCCAATATTGTACTGATGGTGACAAAGAAAAAGGATTATTTATCAAGGGATTACTTGCTCAATGTTCCTGGAGATAAGTACGGCGAAGTGAGACGTATTCTCGCAGGCCATATTAAGGATCAAACACTTACTATTAAACATAGTGTCCTCGGGCTTTCGGATAAAGAAATACCAGCCCAGGAACAAGTTTAGTGTAGACAAAGCTAATTGAGTTGAAAGTGATGAAACGAGAAGAATTTCGTGCACGTCTATCGTTAGCTCCAATGGTGTGTGATGGGGGTATGGGTACTAATCTATATTCGAAAGGAGTGATGGTTCACCATTGCTTTGATGAGCTAAACATGGAGAATCCAGAAATTGTTCGTTCTGTTCATCTGGAATATCTGTCTGTTGGCGTTGATATGTTGGAGACGAATACCTATGGTGCAAATCGGTTTAAACTGGGTCCCCACGGGTACGGTCATAAAGCGCATGAGGTTAATGAAAAAGGAGCTCTAATTGCAAAAGATGCTGCGAAGTCTATAAATGTTTCGGTACTCGTTGCCGGAGCCGTTGGGCCCATTGGGAAACCAATTGCACCTGTGGGAACTGTAAGCCAAGAAGATTCTTTTAATGCTTTTGTTGAGCAAGTTTCTGGGCTTGTAGATGGTGGTGTTGATGTCATAATTTTGGAGACTTTTTCAGACCTGCGTGAGATAGAATTGGCGATTTCTGCTGTTCGGTCTGTTACAACAACTCTACCAATTATTGCCCAAATGACGTTTGGTGATGACGGCTCTACTCCTCTTGGAGCAAAGCCAGAGAATGTAGCCCGTAAGCTTTCAAATCTAGAAATTGATGTGATTGGTGCAAATTGTAGTGTCGGACCGGAGTTGTTGCTCAGCGTAGTGGAGAGGCTCGCAAAATCGACAAAATTGCCGCTATCGGTTCAGCCCAATGCAGGTCTCCCAGAGCTTGTAGAAGGTCGAGTGCTCTATTTGAGCTCTCCGGACTATATGGCCCACTACACAAAACTCTTTCTTGAATCTGGCGCAGGTATTGTTGGGGGTTGTTGTGGTACGACTCCTGCTCACATTGGTGCAATGGTTGGAGTTGTTCGTTCGCTAGGCTTACCTCAAGTGTCAATTGAGATGGATTTAGCAGAGGAAAAACATCTTGAGCAGACGCCGGTGAAGCGTTCTGAAAAATCACGTCTCGCTAAGAGCTTGGGCCGAAAATTTGTCATGTCTGTTCATATGGATCCACCTGTAGGTGCTGATCCAGGCCTTTTTATTGAGAAAGCGCAATGGTTGAAGGAAAGGGAAGTTGATTTTTTGAACATTGGTAATGGTTCTCGGGCCGGTGCTCGTATGAGTGCGTTAAGCTTCGCCGTGCTGTTAGAACAAAGCGTTGGTGTAGAGACGGTCTTGCATTACCAATGCCGTGATCGAAACCTAGTGGGAATTCAGTCCGACCTACTTGGAGCACAGGCGCTTGGCCTCAAAAATATAGTTGCTGTCACAGGTGAACCCTCAACAATTGGTTACTTACCATATGCAAAGACGGTGTTTGATATCGATTCTATTGGATTAGTTCGAGTCCTTTCTAGATTGAATCGAGGTCTTGATGTTGCTGCCAATCCTTTAGGTCCAGTATTGCCATTTCACATTGGTGTTGGTTTTAATCCAAGTGTTAGGGATTTTGAAGCAGAAATGCGTCGTTTTGAGCTTAAAGTGAAATGGGGAGCAGAGTATTGCTTGACTCAACCCGTTTTTGAACCGAAAAATCTCGAGACGTTGCTCAAAGCCGCTCGATCGTTCGAGATACCCGTAATCGTTGGCATCTTGCCGCTTGTTAGTGCTCGGAACGCTGAGTTTCTTCATAATGAAGTTCCCGGCATTTCGATCCCAAATAAGATTCGAGAGCAGCTTCTAAATGCTGCCAGCCATAAGAAAGCTGAGCAGATAGGCATTGGCATAGCGCGTGATACTTTGCGTGCTGCCTATGATTTGGCGGACGGAGCGTATGTGATACCACCATCTAAGCGTTTCGAGCTAGTAGTGGAAGTTATTGAAGACCTTTGATCCATAGTTAGGTCGCTGACTTGAATCACCATTGGTTCACTAGCGAGAGTAGCGTGTCCCATGCTAGCCTGAAGACAAAGGAATCCTATTGAGATTTGCCTGTCTTTGGTTCTGCTTTTTTGTAGGGTCTGCGTATGCTCA
>CAZFLB010000021.1:0-3600 GCA_964518945.1 uncultured Acidobacteriota bacterium
CGCGCGCCAGAACTTACTCTCCTCCAGCAAGAAACTGTAAATCAAGCCATTGAAACTATCCGCCGGCGCGTCGATTCTTTAGGAGTTGCAGAGCCTGTTATCGCGCCACATGGAGAACGAGGTGGTCAGATCCTTGTTCAACTCCCCGGCTTCGATGATGTCTCTCGCGCAAAAGAAGTTATAAGGTCAACATCAAAACTCGAACTCAAGATTGTCCGCTCACAAGGACTTTCTGAAGACCAGTTGCTTGCTGGACGAGCTCAACCAAGAGGTACAGAGATTGTCCCAGGAGAGGCAGACGCAAGTGGGAACAAAACGTATTACTTGCTCGAACAGATCCCTATCATCACCGGCCGCGATTTAAAGAACGCGAGATCATCGATCGACCCACAAACAAGCACACCCAGCATCGATTTCACGCTCAAACCTGAGGCAGCCCGCAAATTTCAAACAGAAACCCGAGAGAATATGGGAAATCAACTTGCGATCGTACTAGATGGAAGTGTCCTGTCAGCACCGGCAATTCAAGGTGTGATTTACGATCGGGGACAAATCACCGGCAATTTCACATCAGATTCGGCTTATGACCTAGCTTTGAAACTTCGTTCCGGCGCTCTTCCAGCCTCGCTAGAATATCAAGAGGAACGTACAGTAGGCCCGAGTCTTGGCGCCGACTCGATTCAGAGTGGGATAACAGCTTCCCTAACCGGTTTAACAACAGTTATTATTTTTATCCTTTTGTACTACCGTTTTTCTGGTGTAAACGCCGTCGTCGCACTTACCTTGAATATCCTTATCCTCGTTGCAGCACTGGCACGTTTTGGTGCCACTTTAACACTACCAGGCATCGCTGGGATTATTCTCACAATCGGAATGGGCGTAGATGCAAACGTTTTAATTTTTGAGCGCATTAAAGAAGAAATGCGTTCAGGAAAGACTCCTCGTACTGCGCTCTCCGCAGGCTTTGGCAAAGCATTCTGGACAATCTTTGATGCCAATGTGACAAGCCTAGTGGCTGCAGCCATCCTATTTCAATTCGGTACTGGTCCAGTTCAAGGTTTTGCAGTAACTCTCAGTGTTGGCCTTTTATCAAACATGTTCACGGCCATCTTCGTATCGCGTTTCATTTTCGACTTAATTCTAAGCGGCCGCCGACAAGTAGAATCATTGAGTATATAAAAAGATGGATTTCATAGGTGACACTAAAATAGATTGGCTAAAGTATCGCTGGTACTTTATCAGCATCTCTGCTGTAGTTCTGCTCGCTGGTGCTTTCGACGTAGCTCGAAAAGGGGGTCTACAGTATGGAATAGACTTCTCAGAGGGTACGATCGTATACGCAAAATTTGAAAACAGCCCAGAAATCGAAGTTCTCCGAGATCAATTGCAACTAAGTGGGGTAAACGAGGCAATTATCCAACGCTATGACCGAGATGCTCTTAACATGGTGATGATTCGTGTAGAACGGATTAGTGAAGAAAGCGTTGCTCTTGATGCAACTGCTAACACGATTCTGAGAGTCTTATCAGAGGACTATCCAAATAATCCGCTGATTGACTCCAGTACTGAGATTGTTGGACCCATCGTGGGTGAGGAACTTCGTCGCAAGGCCCGTAATGCAACATTATTTGCCCTTATAGCCATGCTACTTTATATTGGTTTCAGATTCGAGTTCATCTACGGCCTTGGTGCGACACTTGCCGTAATTCATGATGTAACACTCACACTATCGCTTGTATCAATCTTCAACTTTGAGATCACACTCTATTTGATAGCGGCCTTCCTTACATTAGTCGGCTATTCAGTAAACGATACGATCGTCATTTTTGATCGCGTTCGCGAAAACAGAAAACTAGTTCGTCGAAGCACGCTGGTGGACATCATCAATCTCTCCATCAACCAAACTCTGAGACGAACACTTCTAACTTCCGGACTCACTTTGTTCGTGGTAATGGCTCTTTATGTAATGGGAGGAGCAGTTCTTCGCGGTTTTTCTTTCGTACTTGTAGCTGGAGTTATCATTGGGACGTATTCTTCAATCGCTATCGCTTCTCCTGTCGTGCTTTGGTGGCGTGAACTCCGACTTAATTCATCACAAGGCCAACGAAAACAAGGACAGCAGTCAGCTAGAATCTAGCTCTTTTTTTTATAGAACGACCTGAGCTTGCCACTACAATAAAAAAAGAGTTCGTAAACACGGGCAATGTAGAATGGAAGCAATACACTAACGAGATTGCTTTCATAATGAACTCACAAAAAAACAACAAAAAAAGGATGAATCTTTTTGAAAGTTCACTCGGACAATCGGATGAGCAAGATCAGCTAGGGTCTCTTAGTGTGTTGATCGGAGTAACTACCCACGCTGTCACACTCACAACAATCAGTTTGTTTACACTAATTTCTACAAGAACTGAGTTGCCACCGAAACTATTAAATATCTCCACCCCTGTTTTTCAACTCGCAGCACCCCCCCCTTTAGCACTTCGTAGTGGTTCAACGTTAAAGGCCACTAATAGACCTGTGCCTCCCAAAACGCAACGCTTCACTTTTCTATCTCCACAAACGTTCACAACTTTCGATAGCTCAATGCTAGAACCAATCGACGACACTCTATTGGGTGTCCCAAAAGGATTTGCCGATGGAGTTCTTGATGGATTACCTCTTGCTGTCTACGACGGTGTGGTAGGAGGTGTGCCCAGCGGTATCCCCAATGGCATCATTGGGGGTTCTGGAATCAACACTTCAGACTTTCCAAACCCCGACACCGGACCAAAGCCTATCCGTATGCCAAAAGCAACTTATACGGAAGAAGCCCTTCGGCAAAATCTAAGCGGTCTAGTCAAATTGGCAGTTGTGATCAACGAGCAGGGCAAAGTACACGTCATCGATATAATCGAATCTGTTCCCGGACTTGATAAAATTGCAATCGACACTGTGGAAACTCAGTGGCTATTTAAACCCGCTACGAAAAACGGTCGCCCTATTTCCTGCATCAGCCATCTGATTGTAAACTTCAATCTAAACCTTAGACAGTAATGCAATTGGCTTTGTTCCAACGAGTTTCGATTGCCGGGTTGACACCTGAGGAAATAAAACATACTATCGCCGATCTCGAAAAAGAACGCATGCAATTGAAATCCCCTATCGTATTTGACAATTAAACTGATTCTATGTATCCATACTCTTTATTAAAGTATTTATTTTTAAGCAAATTACTGGTTACTTATTGTAAGATTACGTGAAGATTGTTAACGACACACTAGTAAACATCTGTTATCGTTCCTAATCTTTCGAAAGGAGCACCGAACGCTGTGGCTAATACCGATAAAAACAACGCAAAGAGCGAAGGGCCGCAAACCAACGAATTGTTCAGTGTCACCATGGCCGGTGCCGAGACTAAGGCAGGTCGGTCAGCAGCCACCTTCTTGACTTCACTGCTCATCCAAGGCGGAATCTTAGCTTCGTTAATCATCGTTCCTTTGCTGGCAACGGACAACATGCCGACACCCGAAGGAATTATGACCTTTATGGCACCACCACCCCACCCACCAACACCCCCACCCCGCCCCACGCCACCCCCGCCGCGGCCGCTGGGCGCCG
>CAZFLB010000022.1:0-4823 GCA_964518945.1 uncultured Acidobacteriota bacterium
TGAGAGTGCATTCAAAGCTCGAGCAGTTTCACGAGCAGGAGCTCGTGGTCTATGGCAGTTCATTCGTGGTACGGGTCGCTTGTTGATGGTTTAAAACCATATTTGCCCGGATTCTTACCGATAACTATCGAAGCAAGGATCAATGGCACATAGCTTCTGGTTTCACGAGGCAATACACGTCGTTTAGAATGCGTCCAAAAATCCTTACTACCAGTCCTACGTATTGCGCTCTCCACACGCCTTGGGCCAGCATTGTAGGCAGCCATAGCTAGGTACCAATCACCAAAGTCCTCATAGAGATCCCTTAAATGCCTTGCGGCTGCACGAGTCGCTCTTTCTGGGTTAAAGCGATCATCCACCCAAAAAGTCTGTTTCAAACCGTACATGCGACCCGTACCACGAATGAACTGCCATAGACCACGAGCTCCTGCTCGTGAAACTGCTCGAGCTTTGAATGCACTCTCAACCATCGCTAGATAAATCAAATCCTGGGGAACACCTTCTTCCTGAAAAATTCTCCGGATCATCTCGGAGTAGTAACCGGAACGTTCCAGCGCTGACTGAAACCAATCATTACGTCGATGTTGGAACATTTCAATAATCGATGTAACACGTTGGTTCAAAACAATAGGAATGTCGTACCTGATTTCCGGTAAGTCGGAGCTTTCTATACGAGCATCAACACCAAGATTGTCAAGAGTTTCATTGTTGGCAAGTTCCTTAATCAGGTTTACTTCAGACTCTTCTTCTTGAGATAGCTGCTCCGTACCTGACAACGCCAATTCCTGCTCTACCTCTTCGACTAAAGAAACTAAATCTCGATAAAGTTCAAAAACCTGAGGATCGGCGGCTACCCCACCTGGGAAACTTCGAAGCAGATCAATCGCAGAGTTAAAGGCAAGGCCAGCTGCCACAAACTCACTCTTGTGTAATAAAGCTGTACCTTTTTCAAGCTGAACTCGTGCACTACTTACCAAGTCGCCCTCGGTGCCTTTAGTTAGTGGAGGTGATTCCGGAAGATTCTTTCCAGAACAACCAAATCCCCATACAAGAACGAAAACCAGCACCAACTTCTTATTCATATAGAAAGGCATATTTGTCATTCTCTCAAACTTCAAGAAAGATGTCGTGTTCATTTCCAAACTCTCGTGCAGATGGAGTGATTATTGTAGATGAGTTCACACACAGCCTCCGGCCATCATGCAACGCCGATCGAGCATCATCCTCTGAAACAAACTCCAAAGCTTCCCTATCAGGTGCAAGGAGCTCACTAGATTCAGGTAACTGCATTTCACTACTAGTTACCGGCACCTCAGAAAAGCCTTTTTCTAGAACGCCCCGACGCTTCAAAAACTCTGAAACTCGTGTTTCTAATGGTTCATCATCTTGAGCAGGCACTGTTGTTATAGGGGAAGCGGGCTCCGTTGCTATCGTCGTCGTCTCTTGGTAGCCGTAGCTTTCGATTGCTTTTGCAATATCAACACCACGAATTTCATACGCCAGTCTCTTAATATTCAACAAGTGAAAGGGAGTAATATTGTCGGACGTGATATTACCACCATATGAACCACAACCAAGTGTCATCGCCGGTTCAAGACCAGTACTGAAGCCTACTGCCCCATGAGTCGCTGAGGAATTAGCAATGATTCTTGACGCTGGCTTTTGTAAAGCAAATTCTCGAATGATGTCATCATTACTTGAATGAATTGCCATAGTATGTCCCATGCCACCGTAATGCAATATTTCCTTGGCCCTCTCACAACCTTCCTTCCAGTCCGAAACAACGTAAAAAGAGAGGATAGGGGAGAGCTTCTCTACTGACAGAGGATATTCCGTCCCTACACCATCGAGAGCAACAACCAACACCCTAGTTTCTGAAGGTACGGTCAAACCAGCTTGTTCCGCAATGAACGAAGCACTTTTCCCAACTATCTTTGGATTTGCGAGATTTGACGGCAACACCGCTAATTGTGACAACTTTTCAACTTGATCAGACGAAACAAACACTCCTCCTTGTCGTAAAATTTCTTCTCGCACACTTTTCTCGACTGCTCTGTCACAGATTAATGACTGCTCAGAGCAGCAAAGAGTCCCATTGTCAAAGCTCTTTCCTGTCATTATGTTATGAACTGCTCTAGAAACGTCAGCACTAGCTTCCACATAAGCTGGGACATTACCAGGCCCCACGCCAAAAGCCGGCTTTCCAGAACTGTATGCCGCACGTACGAGACCCATTCCTCCTGTTGCAAGAATTAGTGCAGTACGTTTATGGCTCATAAGTTCGCGGGTGCCATCAAGAGAAACCTCACTCAAACAATCAACAATCCCCTCGGGAGCTCCGGCTTGCACTGCAGCCCTCTTCATGACATCAGCAGTCTTAAGAATGCATTGCTTGGCAGAAGGGTGAGGAGACAAGACAATACCGTTCCTAGACTTAAGAGCTATAAGAATTTTATAGATCGTTGTTGACGTGGGATTTGTGGACGGGACAACAGCCGCAATAACGCCAACCGGCTCCGCTATCTCATAAACTCTGCGCTCAGGGATCTCTCTAACTATGCCCACCGTTTTCATATCCCTAATTGATGAATAGACATCGTCAGCAGCAAATTTGTTCTTCACAAATTTGTGCTCGACAACACCATACCCAGTCTCCTCCACGGCCAACTTAGCAAGATCCAACGCAGCCCCAGAAGCAGCTTTTGCACACGCACCAACAATGCGATCTACTTGTTCCTGGGTAAAATGAGCGTATTCCTGCCATGCCTCATGAGCACCTTGAAGCATGTCACGTGCCTGCTGTAAAGACCGTAAATCATCATCACTAACTGAATACATAAGCCTATATATACCTGTCCGTTGTTGGAATGACAGCTTCGACATCCGCAAACGGCCGTGGGATAACGTGAACAGATACCAAATCACCAAGACTCTGTGCCGCAAGTGCTCCAGCTTCTGTTGCCGCGATAACCGAACCCACGTCGCCACAAACTATGACCGTGACTAAACCAGAACCAATACGCTCGTAACCTAATAATTCAACGCGGGCGGCCTTCAACATTGCATCAGATGCCTCAACAGCAGCTAACAGACCCACGGTCTCTACAAAGCCAAGTGCGTCACCGTTAAAACTCATGTGATTACGGAACTCTTTTCTAAGAAATCGCCTTCAGGCTTCTGTACGGTGTCCAAAGGATTGATCAATAAATACTGTAGAAACTATAACAAACGCAACAAAATATGGTCAACGTCTGCTCCAACTAATCTATTTCATTACTATCATTTCTTGACGAGTAAAGGACCGCATGGCATACTCTTCTGTTGATCTAATTGATTAAAAAGCACAATCACCAAAAAGTTTCATGAGGAGTAGATGGGGCATGTATCAATCGGACTTTAAACCGAAGAACCTATGTAGGGCACCTTTATGTTTGGCCCTATCTATGTACCTATTATTTACTGCTTGCAAAAATGACGAAATCGTCAATAGCCGTCCCATCACAGTCAGTTTTGAAACAAACAAGACTAGTGCACCTATCGGCAGCCCACTCGAAATCAAATATCATTTTCAAATCGATTCAAACTCAGCACCGATCGATCAAGATTACACAATATTCGTCCATTTTTTAGATTCATACGGCTCACTACTTTTCACAGACGACCACACTCCTCCAGATTCCTTTTCACAAACAAGTGCGTGGAAAGCTGGCGATTCGATAGAGTATCAACGAACGGTCTTCATTCCCCTCTATCCTTACCTAGGAACGGCAAAAGTTGAGATAGGCCTCTACATTCCTGAAACCGGTGAACGTCTAGCCTTAAACGAAGTCAATTCAACCGAGGTTGGTACCATAGAACTTCTAGATCAAAAAGAAAACATATTTCTAGTTTATAAAGAGGGCTGGCATCAACTCGAAACAGATCCTGACAACCCAAATTCAGGAATCGAATGGCAATGGACCAAGAAAGAAGCAGTCTGTTCATTCCGTAACCCAAAACAAGACAGCATTCTCTACATCCAAGGTGACACCAACACCGGTGCATTCGAAGAACCACTTGAAGTATCAATCCTTATCGGAGAAACCGAAATCTTTACCTTCACGGTAAACCAACGAGACCCTTTCCTCCAGAAAATACCAATACCCGCAAACGCACTAACAGAGGAAGACTGGGTGGACCTAAGGATTGTTAATAGCCAATCGTTCATTCCAATGGAATCGGGCATCAGTGACGACAGTCGAGAACTCGGCCTCAGAGTATTCCACCTTTATGTCGATTAGGAACTGAAGATTCTCTAAGATTTTGGCTTAAGAATTACATAAAAAGGAAGTCCAACACCCCCAACTCGCTGCATAAACTCTTTCGCTGGTGACAACTCTGGGTCTTCCGCTTGAAACTTGACCTTAACATAGTCTTCGAGACGCCTCATAACATCCTCATCTCGAAGCGTCGTCTTATCCATTACTAAACAGTTCTTGCACCAAGTCGCCCAAATATCAACTAAAAGATTCTTATTCTCGTACTTTGCCTTTTCAAGACCCATGGAAAGATTAGGAATCCATCCCTCTTCAATCTTCTCCTGAACACTCTCAGCTACTGCGTTGGAATCCACCCAACGCGAACTCAAAATTTCATAACCCAAATAACCATAGTAACCAGAAAGTACTAAGATTAAGACAGCAAACACTTGCTTGACGCGTAGCATCCAAGGTCCCGGCTTCGGGAGCAAAGCTAAACCCGCTCCTGCAAATGGCCACGGTAACGCCATTCCTAAACCAAGAAGAAAGGGGAGCCCTAAAGCTACTAGCTGTCCTTTCGCATAT
>CAZFLB010000023.1:0-4803 GCA_964518945.1 uncultured Acidobacteriota bacterium
GGACGAATCGTTCTCGATGCTTTCGACTCGTCGACAGCAGTTTAGAGATTCGAGCGTAGGCAGGCCGATCGAGGCAACGAAAGCACAAGTCTTCGAGTTGCCATCCTATGGTCGCAATTCCAAGCCGATGGGCTAAGGGAGCGTAAACATCTAACGTTTCCCGTGCGATCCGTAAACGCTTAGGAAGCGGTAGGGGCCGTATGGTCCGCATGTTGTGCAATCGATCAGCCAGCTTAACCAAAACCACCCTCACGTCTTCAGCCATCGCCACTAGCATCTTGCGAAGGCTTTCGTTGTGAAGACTACTCGCAGGAGGACCTCCTGCATGATCACGGGTCGTTTGTCCCTCGATCTGGTTGAGCTTTGTCACACCCTCGACAATGTGGCTCACGTCCGAGCCGAATCGAGACTCAATTACTCCAAGGGGAACGTTACAGTCCTCGACCACATCGTGGAGCAAAGCACCAGCGATGGTAGTGCCATCTAGTCGTAAATCCGCGAGGATCGACGCCACGGCCAAGGGATGTTGGATGTAGGGGTCACCTGACAGCCTAAGCTGGCCAGTATGCGCTTCGTCAGCGAACCGGAAGGCATCCTCGATCAAGGCTACCCGATCGGTAGGAAGGTAACCGTTAGACTTACTAGCGAGCTCTAATATGGTTGACGCCACGTCTGAATGCCCCCGCGTGACACCGATAGTATATCTGGGACACTCTAACCTATTCAACGGAAGGTCGAAACTACTGCGGAGAGTGTCGCTACCCGAGCCTGTTGTGGACCCTCAGAGTGCCATCCTCTAGAATTGGGAGTCCCAAGCGAGCGTTGTCCTAACGTTTGCATATGGCCATGACCTCAGTCCAAAAGCGATCTCAAAACCATAGCGACTCGCGGCTACACAGCCACGATCAGCACGCCCTTAAGGGTATGCCGAAGATACCTTCTTGGCTCAGCGTTGAAGAAGCCCTAAGCAGGATCCTAAGTAAGGTATCCCCTTTAGCACCGGAGTCCAAGCTACTCCTGGACGCCCAGGGGCAAGTACTGACCAAAGATATTCAGGCTCCTTTTGCGGTGCCACCTCACGCCAATTCTTCGATGGACGGTTATGCTGTTCGAGTCGCCGACCTCAGGGACGCATCTACTTCAACAGGCACAACCTTGAAGGTCGTGGACGAGCTCCCAGCGGGCTCGACGCCAGTTCGGTCCGTCAACAGCGGCCAAGCGATCCGGATCATGACAGGGGCGGTGATTCCGGATGGCGCCGATGCCGTCGTACCTTTCGAAGAGACCGACGAGCTAGAGCGGATTCAAAAAGGGCTGCCAGCGGTCGGCGAGGTGAGTATCCGCACTGCTCCAGGAAAAGGGGAAAATATCCGTCTACCCGGCGAGGACGTCAAATTAGGCGATGTCGTCCTGCGCGAGGGGACTGTACTCCGATCTGCTGAGATCGGGGTCCTAGCGTCGCTCGGCTTTGACCAAGTCTCGGTAATCCGCCGCCCAACTGTAGCTGTGTTAACTACAGGAGACGAGCTCGTGGAACCTCCCCACCCACTATCTCCAGGAAAAATCTACAACAGCAACGGCTTTTCTGTGTCAGCAGCAGTTCAGGGTTGTGGAGGAATTCCTCTGACGCTTGGAATCGCCCAAGATAACGCCGAGTCGCTGAAAACTAAACTGGTTCAAGCATGTGAAGCCGATCTAGTGATAACAACCGCTGGCGTCTCCCGTGGCGACTACGACATTGTCAAAGATGTTCTCATGGAAGAAGGTTCTGTCTCGTTCTGGACAGTGCGAATGCGCCCGGCAAAACCGATAGCCTTCGGTACATTGCGGTCAAAAGGCAGTGATGGATCGCAGAGAGAGGTTCCCCATCTTGGATTACCCGGCAATCCAGTGAGTGCCCTAGTCGCCTTCGAACAGTTCGCTAGGCCCGCAATCCTGAAGGCCATGGGCAAGACCAAGTTCTCTAAACCTACCATTCAGGCAATTCTAGACGAACCCATAACAAATACGGATCAGCGCCGTGTATACGCCCGTGCCATCGTCACTTGGCGCAATGGTAGTTATCATGCAACCCTTACCGGGAGTCAGAGTTCCGGTGTACTTACT
Source organism: uncultured Acidobacteriota bacterium (assembly GCA_964518945.1). Classification (GTDB taxonomy): domain Bacteria; phylum Acidobacteriota; class Vicinamibacteria; order Marinacidobacterales; family SMYC01; genus CAZFLB01. Next base: position 2,107 of record CAZFLB010000023.1, read on the forward strand.
TCAATGGCTAAGGCGAACGGACTTGCGATCTGCCCTGAACATGTGCCGCTGAAGAACATCGGGGACACGGTCAATGTCGAGATGCTGGATTGGCCCGAAGAGGTATTCTAAACGCAAAGAGTTCGAATGGCCCAATCGGGCAAGTGAGGAGAAGACAAGCAGATGAGCGAACAGAATATTGAGCTCGGGGCATCGGGCGAACAGACAGCAGAAACTGGGCCGCCACCAAGTTATCGGATTGACCCATCCTGGTATGAGCGAAACCGTCGCTCGCTTGATGACATGATCGAGGCGCGGGTCGCAGAGATGAATAGCGGTGATAAACTTAAGGTCAAACGTCGACGAAAGCCAGCGGCGCCCTCGATGGCAGAGCTTTCCAAGATAGAGGGATTTGTTAACCCGAGACTCCCTGTGAGGGAAGCCGCTTTCCGACTCCTCTTGATCCACGAGAACAAAGCTTTGGATGTTGAGCAGCTTAGCCAGGAACTCGCGGAGCACGGAGTAGGCATCCTCGACGACCGACTTATCAGACCCAAAACTCTTGCCCGCATCCTCGACAATGACTACTACTACGGGATAACGAGGCTGGACGTTTAACCTTCACCGACAAACCTCGAATCCCATTAATTGTCGTCTCGGTCCAGCGAAGCGCCACGTGGTCAACCCGCGCACCAGCGGGGCTTCCTGTAGGGAGATCAACTCTCACTCTCGGCCCCTCTAACTAGGCTTCGGCCGTGGTCCAATCGGGCAAGTTGCGGCACCAGCCGCTGAGCCCCAATCGACGAATGCGGGTAGCAAAACACCGGAGGTTGGCCCCTTGGATGCGGCCTGTCATCCGCGTCGGCACGGCAACTGGATCCTCATCCTTGTCGCCGATCCAACCTGTCAGTTGGCCGGCTAGTCAGGCATTCCAAGCGGTTGCTTGCCAAGAATACCGAAGAGATTATGCGAAAAGACGCCCTGCTTTTCCTCATCAGTTAAATCGGACTCCATGACATAGTCCTTAACGGGGACAAGGCTAGGTGAAGCCATCATCGGATAGGAATACATCCCCGACCCATAAAGAAGCCGGTGGGCACCTATCATCCGTTTGACATGATTAATCTTACCTACTCCCCCGGTCCACATACCTGTGTCGAAAGAGATATTCTCCCTACGTTGGCAAATGTCAAAAAATAACTCAGTCTCCTCAAACCCAGCAAACCCATCGATGACAACAAATTGAGCCGATGGAAACTCAGCTGCAAGTCGCTCCAGTCGCCATGGCGACTCCAAGAGCGATCCCTGATGGCAATGCACAAAATTAGTCATGCCTTCGTCTATCACAACCTTGGCACAGCGCACCATCCATGGTGAGTCCACATAGCAACCCTGGAGCCGGTTGTGCCACAGTACTCCGACCATGTCGAGATCCCGTTTCATGCGCCTGATCTCCTCAAGCGCCGCTTCTCCTTGGCGGGGCTCGATCGCCCCAACGGCATACGGGAACCTCGCCATATTCGTATTCCGGAAGTTGGCGAGCCGATCATTGACCTTCGCGGTGTCCGCGGCCCCGTTCGGCATAAGGTACTGGTAGGCGGGCCCGATAACAGCTCGATGTATCCCACTGCGGTCCATAGTAGCGGTCCTGGTCCGGAACTCTCGGGCTTCCGGATCCTCATCCCTGTCCGAGACCTCACTATGGACGAAATCTTCGATCAAACCCAAATGCTGGTGAACATCCAATATTTCCATCCTCGTCCCCTCCTAACGCATTGGCATCATCTCTCTAGAAACATCCTGGCAACATGAGCACGTTGAAGTTTCCCAGTCGCCGTCTTGGGTAGTTCGGTCAATATATAGATCGTCTTGGGAACTTTGAACGAAGCGAGGCGCTCGCGGACGTACTGTTGTAACTCCGACACCTCCACCGCCACATTTAAAACAACTGCACCATGGACCTCTTGTCCGTACTTCTCGTCTGGAACACCGAAACAAACTGCTTCGGAAACCGCTGGGTGTGCGGCGAGGACAGCATCCACTTCAACAGGGGAGATCTTCTCACCTCCCCGATTTATTATTTCCTTTAGTCGCCCTGTGATGGTTAGGTAACCATCCTCATCAATGACACCTTGGTCCCCGGTACGAAACCAACCATGCACAAACGCATCGGCATTCGCCCGGGGGTTATCCCGGTAGCCTCTCATCACATTCGGGCCACGAATCACAACCTCAGCCGGGCCTCCCAAACTCATGATCGCCCCAGTTTCGTCTAACAGCGCGACATCAACACCCTTTCCCTCGCCAACCGTACCGGCCCTGCGCTCACCAGGTAAGAGCGAATTAGAGGCCATCTGGTGGGCGGCTTCGGTCATGCCATAAGCTTCAACAACAGTAGTACCAAACATCTCTTCGACAGCATAAAGAAGTGCAGGAGGTAAAGCAGCGCTACAGGAACGGACGAAGCGGAAAGTCCCTTTCGGCGGTGGCACATCAGATCCCTTAGCGAGCAAGATCTGATGAATCGTCGGCACAGCCGAATACCAGGTTGCACCATGAGCAGTAGCGTCTTCCCAAAAAGTTGCCGCACTGAACCTCGGGGGCAGCAGCATTGTGCCACCGGAGGCCATGGTGGATAGCAGGATCCCTACTAGGCCATGCACGTGGAAAAGCGGCATCACACAGAGCGCCACATCGTCGGAAGTCAGGTGATAGGTT
>CAZFLB010000024.1:0-4447 GCA_964518945.1 uncultured Acidobacteriota bacterium
CGACGTGATTGTTGATTGGGCAGTAGGGCAGACGCCAGAAGGCGAGCCTTTTACAAGGGGTGAGCTGGAATTGAATGAGCAATCTGAAGTACCTGGAAGGGATAGCGGAGAGCCCGACATTGTTTTGCACTCAGAAGCTGATGTTGTAATGGATATTGATGACTATGAGCTTTCTCCTTGTGTTGTTTTTAGAACTAACCATTCGAAATCGGTAGTTGCAACTAGATTTGATATCAGAACTCAGCTCTCAAAAGTATTACGAAAAGCTACTATATATCTTGGACCGTCTTGCCATACTGGAAAGCCTCTTGCTACGTGGATTTCTGGACAAGACAGCCTAGAATTGCCCACCGGTTTCGGGCAACCGTTGCCTGCACAATCTAAGATTTCGGTCGAGTTTCTTTACGTCAAAAACTGGGAAGACGAAGAGAAATTTCTTACTGATCGCATTGAGGTTGGAATATGGCTGTCGAGTTCCGCCAACGAAGTTCATTCTGTTCGACTTTCAGGCTCACACTATACGTTTGATAAGGAAGTGTCTTTGCTGGCAGTTTTCCCAAATCCGTCAATTTTCGGGACAGGGGACGTGGAAGATTTGAGAGTCGATATTGTACATACGGATGGATATATTGAGCCGATTCTTGTTATAGAAAGGTTTCGAACGGAGTGGCGGGAGAAATATGTTTTTGTGGAGCCCATTGGGTTTCCTTTGGGTGCTGAGCTGAGAGTTTCTCAGCCGATTGTCTGGGTGGATTTTGTTACTCAGTAGTTGATAGATGCATTTGGGATAACTTTGATATCTAGACATTTGATAGAGAGTGTGATTTCATAGCTTTCATACAAACGTTTGAATGAATGGCACTAAACTAATACTTTTGGATACTGCGGAAATACTGTTCGCAGATTTTGGGTATGCATCGACATCTCTTCGTGATATTACAGCGCGAGCTAATGTCAATTTGGCTTCAGTGAACTACCACTTTGGAACGAAGCTTAATCTTTTGCGAGCCGTTTTTGCGAGGCGTTTTGAGCCGGTTAATCGAGAGAGGCTTGAGGGTCTCGATGCTGTTAAGGACGGAGATGTTGAGCAGATATTGACAGCGTTTTTTTTGCCGTTGTTCACACGATTTCGGGAGCCAGACCCAGGCTGGAGCACGTTTATGTCGCTCGTAGGGCGAACGTACTCGGATACTAACGAGGAAATTCGTAACTGTCTTTTCGAGCAAGTAAAGGAAGTTGGTACCCGTTTTAGTGAGGTGCTCGAAAACGCATTACCGGAGCTTCCCCCGAATGAATTGAGTTTACGTATTCATTTTGTTGTCGGTGCCATGGCACATACGTTTGCATTTTGTCGCCACAGAAATATGCCTCTCGTAAGAGATTTGCCAGATCCTGAGGCGATATTATCCAACCTAGTTGTTTTTGCGACCGCTGGGTTACGAGCGTCAGGGAACACTTTTCTCCCGGTAAGTAAGACTCAATGATTTTAGTTTGGTTTGTTGCGGGGTTGCTGTGCTTTGTGTCTTGTATCAAGACTGTTCCTGTAGAATCGCCAAACGTTCCTGTTGAGGTTCCGGATACGTGGACGACCAAACATAGATTGGAATCGGATTTTAAAGTTGATTGGTGGACGGCTTTCGGAAATAGTCACCTAAATGATTTAGTTGAGGAGGCCTTTCAACAAAACCATGATTTGGCGGCTACAGCTTTTCGATTGGAGCAAGCAGCTGCGACTGCGCAGGAAGCGGCAGCAGAACTCTTTCCGCAACTCAGAGCGAATATTGATGGAGCTCGTCGAAAACAGAATTTCATTGGTTTTCCTATTCCAGTAAAGGATGGGGAAGTATTGTCTACGACCTCAACTAACCTAGGCGTTAGTCTGGAGACTTCTTGGGAAATTGATTTGTGGGGTCGAGTATCTGCCGCTGCACGATCTTCCGCGGCCAACTATCAAGCGATGGCGGCGGAACTTGATGCTGCTCGTCTTTCTATTGCGGGGCAAACGGTAAAAGCTTGGTTCGCATTGTCGAAGGCCGCAGAACAATTACATTTGTCCGTGGCGACCCTTAACAGTTTTCGAGAGTCTATGTACCAAGTCAAGGAGCGATACGAAGCTGGTGTGCGATCGTCTCTTGACTACCGTTTGTCACAAGCTAATTTAGAGACAGCAGAAGCGAACCTATATGAGAGACGCCAACAATTGGATTTAGCAAGACGTCAAATCGAATTACTTGTTGGGCGTTATCCTAAAGCAGTACTTACTAGTCCAGTGGGTCTTAGCATTAAACTCTCGGACATACCAGCTGGTATACCATCGGAACTTGTTTCTCGAAGACCAGACTTAGCTGCGGCAGAGAGACGTTTCGCAGCTTCTGGGGAGCTGGTTTCAGTCGCTCGTAGGGCCCGTTATCCTAGTTTTAGCTTGACTGCAGGGGGTGGCACGGCAACCGCGGAGTTAACTGATTTAGTTAACGGAAACTTTGGCGTATGGAATTTAGTTGGAAGTTTGGTCCAATCTGTTTTTGATGGTGGTCGCCTCCGAGCCAATATTAATAGAGCGGAGGCAAGCCAGAACGAGATGTTCCATAGTTATGTCCAGGCAGTGTTAAATGCCTATTTTGAAGTTGAGCGGACGTTAGCGGCCGAAAAATTCCTTGTCCAAAGAGAGACGGCCCTCGTGGCATCTGCAAAGCAATCAAGAGCAGCTGAACGGCTTGCAGATGAACGCTATCGATTTGGATTGGAGAACTACGTGACAGTGTTGGAATCACAGCGTCGATCCTTTAATGCCGAGGATGCGCTAATTACGGTTCGCCACCTTCGAGTTGAAAACCGTGTTGACCTTTACCTTGCACTTGGTGGTGGCTTTGATCGGCATGGCCCCCGCATGCCAAGTTTATCGGAAGGTATATGAAGCAATGACCGGGAAATATAGAAGAACACGTTTTATCGGTGTTGTCCTACCAGTTGCCGGATTACTGCTTTCGCTTGCTGGGGCTGTAGTCATGGTTGTTACAAGGCCATCTGTTGAAAAAAAAATACCAGTGTACACACCCCCATTAATCCGAGCGACGAAGGTCATTTTGTCTGATTATCAATTTACAGTTAGGAGTCAAGGTACAGTGAGTCCTCGCACTGAGAGTCAGCTCGTGCCCGAGGTGTCGGGTCGAGTTATTCAGGTGTCTGAGTCGTTTGCTTCAGGCGGCTTTTTCGAAGACGGCGATCTGCTGATCAAAATCGATGATTTTGATTACAAGCAAGCGTTGATCTCTTCTAGGGCGGATTTGTCTCGTAGTCAACTTCGACTGGCCCAAGAAAAGGCTGAGGCAAGAGTGGCCCGACAGGAGTGGAAGCAGCTTGGTCGAGGACGTGGGTCAGCATTGGCACTTCGAGAGCCCCAGATAGCAGAAGCAGAAGCAGCAGTTGCGGCAGCTCACGCCGTTGTTGAAAGTGCCCAGAGAAATATTTCTAGAACAGAAATACGATCGCCCTACGCAGGGAGAATTCGGCATAAAACTGTTGATGTGGGTCAGTTTGTAGTTGTTGGAGTATCTATCGCAACTATCTATTCGGTGGATGCGGCGGAGGTTCGACTACCCTTGCCTGATGAAGAACTAGCATTTTTAAACTTGCCGCTTACTTACAGAGGTGGTTCTTCACCTGAAAAGCATCCTTCAGTGGCTCTAAAGACGATGTTTGCGGGGAAGACGCAAAAATGGATGGGTCAAGTTGTGAGAACCGAAGGGGAAATTGATGCGACCACACGTATGGTCCATGTGGTAGCACGAGTGGATGACCCTTACGGAAGAGGTGAGGACTGGAACCGCCCGCCACTAAAAGCAGGGATGTTCGTTGAGGCGGAGATCGAAGGCCGTTCGGTTCAAGGTGTAGCCATATTACGCCGTTTGGCCTTGAGGTTAAGTAATAGGATGTGGGTAGTGGACCATGAAAGTCGTCTTCGATATCGCGATGTCGAGGTACTTAGAGCTGATGAGAATATGGTAGTTGTGTCTGAGGGTCTTCTTGACGGTGACCTTGTTGTTCTATCGTCTTTGGATGTGGTTACGGAGGGGATGTTGGTTCGCGTCGACGATACTCCTGCAAATGTGCAATGAAGTCTCCCATCGACGGGTTTGAAAATAATCCTGTTGCTGCCAATATGTTTATGGTTGTGATTTTAGTAGGTGGACTTATTAGTGCACTGACCACCAAGCGAGAGATTTTCACGGAAGTAGATATGGGGCTGATTACTGTTGAGGTCTATTATCTTGGCGCTGGGCCTCAGGAGGTTGAAGAGGGGGTTACGGTTCGAGTTGAGGAGGCCATTCAGGGTATTGACGGCGTTAAGCGTATCCAGTCAACATCCACAGAGGGTTTTGGACAGGTTGTAGTCCATCTAGAATCGTCTGCTGAGGTGTCCCGTGTACTAGATGTAGTCAAAGCACGT
>CAZFLB010000025.1:0-3965 GCA_964518945.1 uncultured Acidobacteriota bacterium
TTTGACATCGTCGTAGCTAGTCGGAAGAAACTGAAAGTTTAAAGTATCTCGTGCCTCACGCGTTTTCGATTCCCGTCGCATCTCATAAACACGGAGCATAAGATCAGCATCTTGGTAACCAGGTTTTTCAAAAGACATTAATGTTTACTCCATCAAAAACTAACCAATCTGTCATCCGATGATCATAACATGTGGTGTCCTGCGTTAAACGCCTATTCCAACGATGGAAGCAGCTCTTCAACTTCAGAAACGTGTGTTTTTGTAACCCATGGTTTAGCAGCACTTACATTCGCACGGAGCTGCTCAGAAGTCATCGCACCAGCAATAACAGAAGAAACACTGGAGCGAGCCAGGAGCCATCCGAAAGCCAATTCGAGAACACTATGTCCGTGCTTCTCAGCGTAAGCAATAAGCGACTCAACTACCTTGAGGGAATCATCGTTCAAACGTGCAGACAAACTCTCTATCATCGTTAAGCGAGTGCCATCAGGCGGTGGTTGACCCAACCTGTACTTGCCCGTCAATAATCCGCTGGCCAAAGGGAAATAGGGCAAAAAAACCACATCAAGTTGTTCACATTCTTGAATCAAACCACGTTCGACATCTCGATTTAAAAGGCTATACTCGTTTTGCACGCTGACAAACCTAGCTCCACCCTCCGCAAAAATCTCAGCAGAATTCAGCTGTGCTGAAGAAAAATTTGAACAGCCGATTTCTCGAACCTTCCCTTCACGTACAAGGTCATCGAGAGCACCAAGTGTATCCTCAATAGGAACTGTGGGATCTGGCTTATGCAGCTGGTAAAGGTCAATGTAATCCGTTCCGAGACGCCTAAGGCTATCCTCTACTGCCCGCTTAACATAATTAGGATGAGCGCCCCTTCGATCGTTATCGATCTCCCAACCGAACTTTGTTGCTACAACTACCTCCTTACGGGCATTCGCGAGAGAACGCCCTAAAAAAACTTCACTGTCTGTACCGCCATACGTATCAGCAGTGTCAAAAAATGTTATACCTTCATCAAGCGCAGTATGCACTACACCCCTTGTCCCGGATTCATTCAGCCTACGTCCGAAATTATTACAGCCGAGACCAACTGACGATACCTGAAGAGAACCAATTTGTCGCATCTCCATCAGGGCCTCCTTTTGCTTAAATCAATTATATGCACAACAAGTCAAATGTAATTGTATAGACAATAGTTTGTCACATATCTAGAAACTTGCGTAAACTGTTTCGCCTCAAAACTAATGAGGCTATCACTCGCTAGGGGATACCGATTGAAGACCAAGAAGCAACTCAGCAGCCACGTAAAGGAATGCCTCTTCGGGAATTTTGGACACTCTTCTCGCATTGCTAATCAAAAATGGGTAAAACGACAAGAGTGACTCATTATCCCCAAGAGCAACTGCAAGACGCACTAAAGAACCCCATGCCTCGATACCGGGGCGCTTATCACGTGCAACCTCACCAGTCCGACCATAGTAAGTACCTCGCAACATTGGCATCCTTTGGTGCGCAAATGAAACAAGCTCACTTGCAACATTGGGTAGTCCTACCACAGCACACAGTGCTACTACTGCAGAATTAGAAAGCTGTATCGCATCGTTTGGAGAAAAAATGATCATCCGTCGGTCATCGAAAAGCGTAGCCACTTCAGGCTGCACCATATCGTATAAAAGACCCGCCGGGGTTTTCGCTGCCTCTATAAGGGTATAGGATCGCTCTGCTACAATCATAAAGTCTTCGCGCCCTGTTACGGTAGCAACTTCAGCAATAAAATCAGGTGCATAGTCCACTAGAAATGAATTGGTGGCAAACGCGCGAGTGCCAAAATTAAAGTAGTTACGAATAAACCATACTCCCTGTTCTTCAGTTTCGTGTCGGACATAACCCTCAAGGATGCGTATGGCAAGGTCTCTATCATTGGAGTTCCCGAACACATTAGCACCCCTCCAAAGGCCCTCTGAAATTCGCAAAGCCTCTGTGGTCCCTGTGGCGTCAGGACTAACATCTGGATGATAACGCCATAAGACAAAGCCTCGGGTATAGGAATCTTCCACAGAATCAACAACTAAATGAGCGGTCGCAAATTCTCTCAACACACTGTACATCTCAAAGTCACGTTCCTCAGCTGCAACAATCATTAACAGCCCTACGTCAACAGCGTAAGTAAACCCATTAGTTCTTTCAAGAACACCACTTATGACTCGGTCACGTACTAAGGAATGGAGCTCTGACTTCGCAAGAAGAGCATCATTTAACTTCCGGGGCTTTTGCCGAGAACAATTTAAAGTGATCGTAAACGACAAAAAGAGCGCCAGTATCAGAATAAAAGATCGCCACATTACAAAAGCTTATCGGAGCACACAACTTTATCATTTTTAGCAACAAAGCAAACACAGCCGCCTTACTTCTATATGCACGCAAAAATGGCGTCAGTCAAATTTCACAAAAGAGTTGTTCTGGTCAAATCCAAAAATAAAGACAGACTATAATGATCCGCTATGACAATCTTTCAATGGGTTTTGACAATCCTATGTTTCGCAACTACTGCAGTTGCCCAACATCCTCTCAACAAGTTGTTTGAACCAGGGTTTCTCGTTGAGGACCGGAACAATGATGGCCACGCAGACTACGTGAACGTGGAATTATTTCTTGGAGAGGATCCAAACTCCGAAATCATTGCTGCAGCAGCAGATATTACAGTCCGCCTTGGCTTTGAAACAATGGCCCTGAATCTTCCTTTAACGAAACAAAAGGGTGATGTTGGCATTGCCGTTGGGGCAGCAGCAACCTCAGCACTAGGTTTAGACCTTTCTCGGCTTTCTCATGACGAAGGTCTTATTACAACCATCCAGACAAGCGACCGAGATTGGTTAGTAGTAGCTGGCCGAGAGAACATAGGCACCAGATTCGCAGCAACCGCTCTTGCTGGTCGCCTACCTTATCTTTGGAAACTTGATGGAAAAACACTCGAAGATGTAACAGAGGACCTCAGCCAAAGCCTTTCCGAAAAAGGCGTCGAGCCTAAGTTGATTTCTGTGCCGCAAATAGTCGTTCAACAAGATAGGATTTCGCAACTAGTAATCGACTTACAAGTCGCTAACGAAAACATTTCCAAAGCAAAAACTATTCTTGATGAGCTCTCTCCGTCATATGAATACGTGGAACAATTGGTGGTCAATATCAACAACAATGAAATAAGGTTTGCTGGATCTGTTTCGCAAGCGCTAGAAGGACCTATCCCCGAACGGCCCGGTTCCTCTCCAAAACGAGACCTTGATCTCTCAAACTTTTTTTCACCTCATGGGTTACTTGGAGATTCAGATGGTAATCTGATCGCAGATCGTATAGACACAGTAATAAGCCCAGCCACTAATACAAAACAACTCCTCAATCTATCGGCCAGACTAGGTCTTGAGGCCGCTGGAATGTCCGTCCCCATTGTCCGGTTACCTGAAGACATTAAAAATTCTCGTGATGAGCCAACACTTATTCTTATAGGAGAGCATCCGCTCCTGGCAAACGATTTGATCCCGAAAATCACTCTTGCCAAGGGCGAGGGAATCATCCGTGTTATTCCAAACGCTTTCGGACCGAAGAGTGTAGTAACCATTCAGGGGCATGATACGAAAGGACTCAATCGCGCAATTAGCCAACTGGCAGAACGCCTTCCAAACATATGGGACAGAGGCAAAGATCGGACTACCATAAATGATGTAGAGCTAGACCTATGGAACTTTTTCTCCGGAAGGTCTCCCGCCGGGCAAGCGACAATCGCACTCTATAAGCTAGAGAAAATTCTCGAACAGCTTTCTAAAAAAGACCTCGAATCGATTGAGGCACTTGTCTCCGTAGAAAGTCCCGACCCTAAACTAGCTAGCATTCTTCAAACCAATATACGCCAAGAACTCAAAGATACTAAAATCAACGTAATCGTCGACAACCGAAACGTCCAACAC
>CAZFLB010000026.1:0-3100 GCA_964518945.1 uncultured Acidobacteriota bacterium
TGCGGCGTTGCTCATCTAACCACTCTATCTTATTGATTATTTGCCTTGACTCTTTCATGTTTATTTACAAACTAATGATACAAAAGATTATATGACAATGCACCCAGCCGAGCAACTACACTACGGTTAATTAAGTGGCATTGACACCTGCACAAGCGCCCATTATCATCATGTTATGCGAATTGCTGTAGATGCAAGACTGACAGATTACTCAGCCGGAGGTATCCCAGAGTATATTCAACAACTTTCTACACGCTTACCTAAATTGGACAATCTGAACGAATATATAGTATTAAATGCGATCAAAACAAGACAAAGACAATATAGTAATAAGCACGCTAAGATGGTGAAGTGCTGGACGCCGGCACATCATGTCCTAGAACGATACAGTCTGACACTCGAGCTCCTACCAAGAAACATACATTTGCTACACTCACCAGACTTCATACCACCACGTGGAGGACCCTGGAAATCAGTTATAACGATACACGATTTATCTTTCTTACTGTACCCTCATTTCCTTACTCCTCATAGTCAGCAATACTATAACAATCAGATTAGACATGCTGTTCAGCGTGCAGACGCCATATTAGCAGACTCGAATACAACCAGAAATGATATCCTCGAACACTTAGATGTAACACCAGATAAAGTAACAACTGTATATTTAGCACCCCATGAACGGTATCAACCACAACCAACTCAAATAGTAAAATCTACTTTATCTCGCCACAAACTACCAAGTCAATATCTACTTTTTGTTGGTACATTTGAACCTCGCAAAAACATCAATGGTTTGCTTGAGGCATACTCATCTCTCATATCCAAACAAAATGACACGCCACAACTTATAATGATTGGAAGGCAAGGGTGGCTTGATGAACCCATTGAATCTCTATTACACAAAATGAATCTGCAAAAACAAGTACATATCCTGACCAATGTTGATACTCAGGATTTGCCAGCAATATACACTGGAGCAGTCGCACTTCTGTTACCATCTCACTACGAGGGATTTGGGTTTCCAGTACTCGAGTCGATGGCATGTGGAACTGCCACAATTATATCTAACAAAGGTTCATTACCTGAAATAGCTGGTGAGGCAGCATTGCAATGTAATCCAAACAATCCTGAATCTATAGAAGAAGCCATTTCACTGGTATTGACAGATTCAAAACTAAGAAGTGATTTGGAACAAAAAGGTATTAAGCAATCTAGCATCTTCACTTGGCACAAATGCTGCCAACAGACTCTGGACGTATACAACAAAGTGCTTCAGTCAACATAAACGATATGAATGTGCTTTTTCTAACACCTTCCCTGCCACATCCAGCCACACAGGGAGCAGATATACGTAACTGGGGAATAATTTCTAGCATATCAAAACATCATAGGATTTCTTTGGTGACTTTCGCAAACCAATCTGGTGCTATATCGAAAACTCTGTCCAAATGCTGTTCCACTATTAAAGTTACCAAGACTCCAGAAAGAAACATACTGCAACGTATGTCAACCATGCTTTTATCCAACAAACCTGATATGGCTGTAAGATTATACAGTGCTGAGTATTCCATGAAATTACAAGATATACTCACCAATGAAACATTAGATTTAATACAAATAGAGGGGCTAGAAATGGCCGCCTATCTAACACAGATTTTAGACCATTATCGTAACAAAACTTCTCGGCCTAACATCATATATGATGCTCACAATGCCGAAACGGTAATACAAAGACGTGCCATCAGAGCTGATATATCAGTACCAAAACGTTGGATAACTGCATTCTATTCTATGGTTCAGTTAAGACGGATAAGAGAATTTGAACTAAAAACATGTTCAAATTCTGATGCGGTAATATGCGTTTCACATGAAGACTGTGCTGCGCTAAAGAAACTCTTTCCTAGACTAAATCCAACAGTATTGCCCAATGGCATATTTCTATCAGATTATCTAGAAACCACACAACATGCCAATATTACACCACCGACCTTGGTATTCTCTGGAAAAATGGACTATAGGCCTAATATAGATGCAGCAGTTTGGTTTGGCAAGGAGGTCTTCCCATTAATACAAAACATGCATGATGACGCAAAATTTCTTATCGTTGGTCAATCACCAACAAGACAAGTACTTAACTTGGCCGAGCGCCCTGGCATTACAGTCACTGGAGATGTTGATGACATACGCCCATACATCGCCGCAGCCACAGTGTGCGTTGTCCCGCTACGTATGGGTGGTGGAACAAGATTCAAGATCCTAGAAGCTATGGCTTTATCTAAACCGATCGTCAGTACCACAATAGGAGCAGAAGGATTTCCAGTTACAGATGGTAAAGAGATACTAATAGCCGATACTCCTCAAGACCTAGTCAGAGCTATTGATTCGCTTTTGTGTCGGGGAGACAATCGTGTTCTCTTAGGTAAAGCAGGCCACACATTTGTTAGCAACAACTATCGATGGGAAGCAATTATACCGATTGTTGAAAAACTATACAATCGTATAAACATTTAACGCAAATTAGACAAGAATAACTGCTATATGTTCAAACAGAATAACTGCCTTCGAATACAACCATTGAGGTACTAAACCTGCTAGTATTACAGATGCGACCACTAGTATAGTCAAACCAATCCGTCCAGGACTTTCCAGTGTTGTTCTATACATATCACCATCAATCATGCTGGACAAATCAATCGTTTCTGATATTGTCCTGACATAGCCTACCCAAGCACACAGACCTGATACTAATAAGACTATCGCGTAATTGGGATGTATTCTAGTCAACATTTGTAACAAGGCCCAACGAGCAGGGAAACCAGCTGTAAAAGGCATTGCTGCCAGTGACAAGCCACCCACTAGCATAGATACAGCAGCAAACGGATTATGTCGAATCTGGTCCCGCACATCCTCTGCTGATTTAGTACTTCCCAAAATAATACCAGCGCCAAACCCCCACACAATTAATGTTATAACACGCGTGCATATAATCATTGCAGCAATACCTATAGCATTAGGTAAGCGAAGTCCAATTGCAACCAAAGTACAACCCCAATCAATCAGAGCAGAATATCCCATTAAGCTACCAAAACTGCGCTGG
>CAZFLB010000027.1:0-11232 GCA_964518945.1 uncultured Acidobacteriota bacterium
ATTGACGTGGTCAACTTTGTAAACGCTGAAAGTTTGGAAGTCGAGATCACCATCGACATAGCAGCAACTTCAGGGACTCGAGACGTTAGGGTAACCAACCCCGATGGCAGCTCCGGAACATTGACCAATGGTTTTACGGTCAATTGATGCAATTTCTCCCTCTGATGATGGCACAAAAAACTGCTGTAGGAATACTGCTAATGCTAGCTATCTCCTGTAAGAATTTTGAGGACTTGCCACCCGAAGCGCCAACCGTCCCAACAGTTCCATTTGTCCAGTTCAATATTACAGGTAGTTGGGAAGGGCAAACCAATCAGGGGAGAAATCTTAGGTTTGATGTTCGTTCCAGTGGCAATTTAGTGAAAGGTAGTATTTCTGTCCATCATGATTGTAGTGGTGGCCGAACAGTGCTTGCCGTTAACAGTTTCGACACAAAAATAGGCGGAGGTTCGTTTTCAGCTACGGCAACCTGGAGAAAGGATGACCCCGGTGGCAAATTCTATACGGGCATACTCAGCATATCAGGAAGTTTTGAAGGAGACCGAGTCGCAAATGGCGGCTTCGTAAACAGCATAACAGATAAGCAGGCCGACAACCTTGGCACCTGCGGACCTTCGAGCGGCACCGGGCCAGCGACGAGGTCTGACTGAAACCTCGCTTGGTGTTATTACTGACCGTCCTAGCCGTTGCTACGCATGTCTTTGCAGAAATCGCTGTAATGTCAAATGGGAAAATCCTTTACATCGATCAATTTGAGAGAACAAACTCGTACTTTAAACTTTACCTGATGGGAGGTGGAGAAGTAATCGTTCCTTCGGAATTCGTTACTGACATCGTACCAAACGAAATCAGCAAGAAAAAAACAGCGGAATTAAACGGCTTCAACCTTTTGCCACAATTCACCCCTATCATTAAATCTGCTGCAACTAAGTATGACCTGGACCCAAACCTCATCGCAGCTGTAATCTGGGTCGAGTCAAGCGGAGATAAAAAAGCCGTATCAAAGAAAGGTGCACGTGGCCTAATGCAACTGATGCCTGTTACCGCACGTACCTTAGGCGTCAGTGATGTCATGGACCCTGCCGAAAATATAGCTGGTGGCACACGTTATCTCAAACAAATGTTGAACAACTATGCTGGCAACATAAGCTTGGCTTTGGCTGCGTACAACGCTGGCCCAACAACAGTTAATCGATATGGAGGTATTCCCCCATTTCCTGAAACAAAGAAATATATCCAGCGTGTGATGAGTATTTACAAAAGAGCTCGCCTAACTTCAGAATGAATCAACAGAACAACCAATCAGGATACATCCTTTTCGGTATCGTTATCGGGATCACTATTCTCGGAATCTCTCTCACCGCAGCAGCTCCACTATGGCAAAAAGTTGTACAGCGCGATAAAGAACAAGAACTGATTTTTCGAGGATATCAATATATGCAAGCTATTGAGCGCTACCAGAGACAGTTCCCCGGTGCCTACCCACCGTCTGTCGAAATACTCGTAGAACAAAAGTTTTTGCGTAAAGCGTATAAAGACCCATTCGCTGAGAACGAGAACCAACAATTCCGTATTTTGTATCAGCTTTCTCCAGAACTTCAACAGCAATCACAAAAACCGGACCTGGAAGCTTCAGGACTAACGAATATGAGTCAAAGTCAATCACAGCGACAATCGCAGGGTTTCGGAACAACGACACGTCAACTTTCCGGTGGTAGATTTCAGTCGACTTTAGGTCGTGGTTCGAGCAACCTGAACTTGGGTGGAATCGTGGGAGTTGCCAGCATTAGTGATGAAATCACGTTTTACAAAGTCCCAGGAAAGACCTTGTATAAAGACTGGCTATTCGTTTATGGCATACAACAACCCCTAATTCTTCCGACCTCACAGGAAGACAATACTCGTTCAGAAGCTCCTAGCCCCTTTCCAGGGTTGCCTCCACCACTTGGTTTAACTGCATTTCGGTTCGGCGCTTCCTTATCAACAAACATGGGACCTGCCCAGGGGCCTGCGGACTTGAGTTCAGCAGCCAGAACCTCTTTCACTCCAACCCAACCAACCGCAACAACTAACACACCAGAACCAAACTCAGATTCAAATCGGGCACGCTAAACAGACTTGTAATGCGCATCGGTATTGACGCTCACCACTTAAATGGAAAACCACAAGGGAGTCGGACCTATCTTCTCGAACTGATCAGAGCACTTTCAAAGCTAATAGAAGATACCGACGAACTTCACATATTTAGCTTTTATCCCGAACAAACAAAGAAACTCGTCCAAGGTCATCATCATTCCGTATTTCCAAAGTCGGCAAAGCTTCGAATTCCTTTCGTTGTTCCCATGCTCGAACTTCTTCACGGAATCGACGTTTTTCATTCACAGTACATTAAGCCGCCTTGGTCATTCGTTTCGGAAGTTGTTACGATCCACGATGTTTTGTTTGAAACTCACAAAGAACTGTTCCGCGATGCGTTTTCAACCCGTTCTACTCACCTGATCAGGCACTCGGCAAGGCGTGCACAATGTGTACTCACTGTGTCGGAATTCTCCCGTCAAGCAATAATTGAACAATACGGTATCTCCGAAGATCGGGTTGTTGTGACACTAAACGGAGTGGATACCAATCGATTTACGATACTCAATGAACGCCCTAAAGAACTTGCAACCCGTTACGGACTTGACCGCCCTTTCATTCTTACCGTCGGCCGCCTTGAGCCACGTAAGAACCTCCAACGACTGATCCAGGCATTTGGTAATCTCAATCTAGATATGGCACTTGTAATTGCTGGAGTCGCCGATTTTCAACACGAAGGGATTGTCGAAGCAGCTACAAAACTTCCAACGGGATCGGTTAGATTTTTAGGAGCAATTGCAGACGAAGATTTACCAGGACTGTACAACCTTGCTGAAATTCTTGCCTATCCATCTCTAATTGAAGGCTTCGGTATGCCGCTTCTAGAATCAATGGCCTGCGGAACGCCAGTGGTAACATCCGGGCGAGGAGCACTTAGCGAAGTTGGAGGAGATGCTGTTATCTACGTGGATCCGGAAGATGTCGACTCCATCTCTCACGGGCTAATGACAACACTTAATGACAGGACGCTACAAGAACAATTACTTGTGAAAGGACTTGCACGTGCCAAGCAATTTAGCTGGGAAAAATCGGCTCGTCACGCACTGGCTGCTTATCGACACACTCTTTGACACTGGCACAATACGAGTGCTAGCTTGCACTTATCGATAAAACATTATGAGTAAAAAAATCGCTTTCCTCGTCTCGCTTTTAGGTCTATGGTCCATTTCGATCAATGCACAATCCGTGGACGTGATGACGGTTGGCAACCACATTAATATACGCTGTAACAACGCGACACTTTCTAGCGTATTTGCAGAAATCAGCAAAACCACCCAAATTGAGGTCACGCTCGAAGAATCGGTAAAATCGAAACCCATTACTTCAGATATTAAAGAACTTCCTGTCAATATTGCAGTACAGAAACTTCTAGAAGGAACAAAAGTTGTCTACGCCATCATGATGGATTCAAATAACTGGGGACGTGTCAACAAAATCTTTATAGGCTCTGGTGGTGGTGGGCCACCTCAAACTGTTCTTCCAGTTACAACACCGGAAATGTCTCCAGAACCAACAAGCACTGACAATGCCTCTACCGAAATCATAGGCGATTTAAGTGTCTTAGAAGACAAACTCCTTGAAGAATCAGACAGTCCCGAAAACAACATAAACCCCAATACCCAGCCAGTCTCTCCCATACCAAGATACTTGCCACCACAACAAGCCTTTCCCCGAAGTAGTTTCACACCAGGTCTTCCAACAACTACGATAGAACAAAATCCTGAACGACCAGACAATGGCACAGAGAGTCTCTTTTTCGATGCATTTGGTCGCCCCATAACTACGCCACCGAATCCGGAAAAAGAACAACAGCGCTAAAGCTTTTACGTCACACCAAAGTAAACGAACCAATAGTCATCGTAAGAGTCCTGCTGCGTCTGCCAATATCTCGGCAGGATGCATAACCTTGCATCCCGTAGCATCTGTAATCTGATGTCTGCAGGAAGTTCCGGGTGCAACAACAGTCTTCCCATCAGACTTCCTAACCTTAGGTAAAAGGCGTCTCTCTGCCATTTGTAATGAGATGTCAAAGTGTTCTCTTTCATAGCCAAACGATCCCGCCATGCCACAACAGCCGGAATCAATTGTCTCAACATCCGCACCAGTCTTTTCTAACATGCTGACAAGAGGCGCAGTTCCAATAAGTGCTTTCAAATGACAGTGTCCGTGAAGAAGTAAGCTGTTAGGTGTATTGGGAAAATCAAGCTTTAAGCCATTTAGCTCTTCCAGTAGGAAACTATGCTCTGAAACCGCCTGAGCATCTTCTCCGGAAACAAGTTCTGGATATTCGTCACGAAGCGTAAGAAGACACGATGGCTCTAGTCCAACGATGGGAGTTCCTTCACGAGCAAATGGCCGAAGCACGGCAACATTTTGTCTCGCAAGTTCACGTGCCACATCAAGCATACCCTTAGAAATTGCGGGTCTACCGCAACACACCTTGTTTACCAGCTGAACCTCAAAGCCTGAAGCTTCGAGAACTGCAACTGCAGCTTTGCCTATTCCAGGCTCATGAAAATTCAAGAAAGTATCATGGAACAGAACAACTTTCTTTCCTGTGGCTGTTTTTGGACGATCTTGAAACCATTGTTCAAACGTTTGCGATGCGAACGGAGGAAGACTTCTTCTGTGATCAATACCTGTAACACTTTCGAGAACTGATCGGAACCAACCCTGACGGATGAGCCAATTCGCAACTGGGTGAAACACAACTCCCCACTTACCCGCCCTCTCCGGGCTAGAAAAAATGCGATCGCGAATTGAGTACGGATGAACACGATGATATAGCGACAAAAACTCTGACTTCAACCGCGCCATATCGACATTAGAAGGACACTCTGCCTTACATCCCTTACACGAGATACAGAGATCCATAACATCATAAAGACGCTTGCTTGAAAACTCTTCGGACGAGACACGCCCATCAAGAACGGCTCGTAACGCGTTGGCACGGCCCCTGGTTGTATGTTCTTCATCACGTGTGACCATGTACGAAGGACACATTGTTCCATCAAGATTCTTCCTACAAACTCCGGCTCCGTTACACAATTCAATAGCTCTTGCAAACCCTCCTTCGTTCGCATAAGGGAACTGGGTTTGTGGTTCTCTAACCCTGTAAGATTCTCCGTAACGTAAGTTTTGATCCATATCAGGAGCATTCACCACCTTACCTGGGTTCATAATTCCTTTCGGATCGAATGCTAATTTCAGCTCCTTGAACGCTCCATAGATCTGCTCGCCGAACAGACGTTCATTGAAATGACTCCGTGCTAGCCCATCTCCGTGTTCACCACTCATCGAACCTCCAAAATCGATGACAAGTTCGAAAACCTCTTCGGCAATAGCTTTCATTTTCTTTACTTCAACACTATCTTTTAGGTTTACAAGTGGTCGGATGTGAAGACAGCCAGCGCCTGCGTGAGCATAAAAAGAACCGACAGTATTGTGCGCCCCTAGAATCTCCTCAAAAGAACGAATAAACTCGGGTACTCGGTCTGGTGAGACAGCCGTATCCTCAACAAATGCGATCGGTTTATAATCGCCCGGCAAACCAAGAAGCAGAGGCAATGCTGCCTTTCTTACCTTCCATACATTTGCTTGTGCAACAGGGTCGAGTACTCGAACAAGCGGCTTCGCACTCTGCCCAAGAGACGCTTCAAGCGCGTCTAGCCTCGAAACCACTTCCTTCTCAGTATCCCCTGCAAACTCAACGATAATGAGCGCTTTGGGGTTTCCCTCAACAAAATGCATCCGTCGGGAGTATTCAAGAGACTTCCGAGCCAAATCCATGACCATTTCATCGACAAGTTCCACCGCCGACGGTTCCAACGAAAGAATTTCCGTACCCGTCTCAAGAGCTGGAAGGAGACCGTCGAAGTGCAGAACAGCTAAACCCACTGCCTTAGGGATCGGCACAAGCTTTACCTTCGCCTCCACTACCGTAGCTAGTGTTCCTTCAGAACCAACTACCAACTTAGCCAAGTTGGTTTCATCAGAATCAACGAGTTCATCCAAATTGTAGCCGCTAACTCGACGTGGTATATCTGGATAACGCCGTTTGATTTCGTGACGGCACCTATCTGCTAGAGCCATCGTCTTGCGGTAGATAGATGCTTCAAGCCCTTCCCCTTCGAGTTTAGCCGAAAGTTCACTTTCGTTCAGTGATCCAAAAGCAACTCGAGTTCCATCCGAAAGAACCGCCTCAACCTCAGAAACATTGTCAACCGTTTTGCCATAGACGAGCGAACGAGCACCTGCTGAGTTATTACCAATCATTCCACCAAGATTTGCCCGATTACTCGTAGCCGTCTCAGGGCCAAATCTCAAACCATAAGGTTTAAGCTTGGAGCTCAATACATCGTGGACGATACCAGGCTGAATCCTCGCCCAACCTTCTTCTGGACAAACTTCCACAAGCTCACGCATATATTTAGAAAAATCCATGATGATCGCATCACCAACCGCTTGACCAGCAAGTGAAGTTCCACCACCACGTGGAAGTATTGGAATTCCTTTCCGATTAGCAAAATCAGCTACAGCAACTACATCTTGTGAGTGCTTTGGAATTACAACGCCTTTGGGCTCGATTTGATAAATGCTCGCGTCTGTCGAGTACAACACACGAGTGTATTGATCAAAACGGACTTCTCCTTCGACCAATTTGCTCAACTCTTCGGCAAGAGACATAGCAGGGATTCTACCATTGTGCTAACTTTGAGCATCGTGAAACAAACAATTTCAATATTTTTATTATTATTGGGCACCACTTTCAGTTGCACCTCACGTGATGAAGGAAAGGTCATCCTTCGCTTTGGGCATATCGGTTTCCCTGGCTCACCGTTCGATCACGGCTCACGTAAGTTTAAAGAGCTACTCGAACAAAGACTTCCTGGTCGCGTCGAAGTCCGAATTTTCGGTTCCGCTCAACTTGGTGAAGATAAAGAAATGTTAGAAGGCCTGCGCTTAGGTACTGTTGAGATGCATTTGCCTTCATCAGTTCTTCACTCTGTTGAGCCAATGTTCGGAGTGTTCGATCTCCCCTTTCTCGTTGTCGAAAGAGAACAAATGTCACGAATCGCAACTGGGCCGATCGGTGAACAACTGGCACAAAAACTGCTCGATCACGACCTTGTTTTGCTGGGTATTTGGGAAAATGGGTTTCGGATGATCACGAATAATATTCGACCTATAATACGTCCGGAAGATCTTTCTGGAATCAAAATCCGAACACCAAAAGATCCTGAGCGAGTTAAACTTTTCAAAACATTTGGCGCGAACCCAACGTCGATGAGCTACGGCGAAGTGTTCTCTGCTTTAAAACAGGGAGTCATCGACGGTCAGGAAAATCCTTTATCTCAAATAGTGCCTGCACGGATTCATGAAGTACAGCGATACCTCTCTATCTCCCAACACGTTTACACACCTGCGTACCCACTTATGAGCCGCCAGTACCTAGACTCCCTTGACGAAGACATCCAAATCGCAATTCGTGAAGTTGCTTCTGCAGTAGGAAGTTTTATGCGAGAACTTGGTGCACAAAAAGATCAGGAATACCAAGTGATGCTGGAAGACCACCTCGAAATATCTGAGATCGATAGGGATGCTTTCTTTAAGGTAGCCGAACCGTTGTACAAAGAATACAACAACCACTACGGTCCCGATTTTGTGGAAACTATCCGGTCATACCGTAGTCAACCTTAGCATGCGACCTTCTTCACTCACTCGAATCGAGGACTTTCTCCGTTTAGCTTTATCTACAGTAGTAGCAGGGATCCTTGCAAGTATAGCAACCATCTGTTTTATCGAGGTTGTCCGTCGACCGTTTGGAGAGAGTTTCGTCTGGTACGATGAGTTTGTGGGCTATCTTCTTGTGTGGCTCACGTTGTTAGGGGCGGTACTCGCCAGACTCCAAAGAGAGCATATCGGTATCGACAATCTTTTAAATAAAGTACCCCGGTCTGTAAGACTCTGGCTTGCATTGACGAGCCACCTCGTAATGATATTTGTTCACATCGTCCTCTTAGCATACGGTTCCCAACTCGTTTTTCGGTTTGTTTCAGAACGTGCCATCACTGTCGATATTTCTATTGGCTTAGTTTACTCAGTTATTCCTTGCTCGGCTGCTGTAATGCTACTCGTCGAGTTTATTCATTTGAAACGACTACTAGAAAGAGCGAATTAAATTGGAACTCCTTCTGCTCCCACTCATTCTAGGTCTAATCGCTCTGGGACTACCCGTTGGCTATTCTCTTATTGCCGCTGGCATCATCATTATTGGAGTCACAACAAATACCCCCCTCGTCATCATCGCTCAGCGTGTCTTCAATGGTACTGACAGCTTTCCAATGGTCGCTGTTCCACTATTTATTCTCGCAGGTGCACTTATGAACCATGCGGGAATTTCACGAAGACTCGTTGATTTTGCAGCAAGTATCGTTGGTTTCGTTCGCGGTGGGCTCGCAATGACAACGACAGTTTCAAGCATGTTTTTCTCAGAGGTCTCCGGATCTGCCGTTGCTGATGCTGCTGCACTTGGAAGCGTTCTAATCCCAGCGATGAAAGAACGTGGGTACCCTGCCCGCTTTGCTGCAGCTGTTTTATCGTCTTCGGCAACAATTGCTATCATTATCCCTCCTTCTATTCCTATGATTCTTTTTGGGGCCATTACTGGTGCCTCCATCGTGAAATTATTCATTGCTGGAGTCATACCCGGAATCTTTTCAGGCATCACAATCATGGCCACAAGTTATTGGCTTGCCCGTCGAGGGAATTTTGCAGAATCGCAACCGTTTGACCTTCAAAAGGTCAGAATTGGATTTCAGCGTGCATTTTGGGCACTGAGCCTTCCGGTCGTTATTCTCGGTGGTATTTTTGCCGGCATTTTTACAGCAACTGAAGCAGCAGCAATCGCCGTCTTTCTAGCTCTTTTTCTCGCACTATTCGTTTATCGAGACATGAAGATTGATTCCCTTCCCTCAATCTTAGTCGAATCGGCACGTCAGACCTCCGTTGTGATGATTCTCGTAGCAGGCTCGGCGGTACTTGGTTGGTACCTCGCTAACCAACAGGTTCCAGAACGGCTGGCTACGTTCATCTTAGCTAACGTAAGCGGTAAAGCTCCCACTCTTCTTTTGATCGACGCAATCCTTCTTGTCGCTGGCACAATTCTTCATAGCGCCGCCGCAATCGTGCTCCTTGTGCCAATTCTGCTCCCTTTAACTGAACAACTAGGCATCGACACAATACATTTCGGACTAATGGTTACTGTTAGTCTAGCCATCGGACAACAAACTCCACCAGTTGCATCCGTTCTCATCACTACATGCTCTATTGCCAAGGTACCTATGTCTGAAGTTATGCGAGTGAATATATTCTTTATCCTTGCTCTGTCTCTCGTACTACTATTAGTAACTTTTGTACCTGAATTAAGCCTTTGGCTCCCAGAGCTATTGGCAGACTCCTAGCATATCGTTGGACACTTACCATTTTCAAAGAGAACCAAGTTATGGGTGCAACATCACAACGGTTGCTCCCCAACCTCCACGGTCACTAGGTGCTGCTTCAAAGTATTTAACCTGTTTGCTCTTTGCAAGTACTCGACAAACACGTTCCCTCTGAACACCCTCACCACGTCCGTGAATAATCCGAACTTCCGTAAATCCTTTTTTCTTAACAGCTTCCAGATATGCCACGACAACGCCTGGTATGTCGTCAGGAGAAAAAAAGTGAAGGTCTATGTGGTCTTCGACTGGCAGCTCGACAAATTCTTTAGCATTCTTACTGCCGCTATCTTCTGTTTGGTTATTGTGGCTTTGATTCATGCATCTATAACATTGCTAAGATAAGAACAATAAACCACCCCGCAACCTTCCGTTCTATCAGATAGCGATGAACTCTGTCTTTGTTGGCGGAAGTGTGTGGGAATCGAACCCACCGTCCCCGGGATTAACCGAGGACCATCGGATTTGAAGTCCGTGGAGGCCACCAGACCCCAGTCACTTCCAAGCTTTGTTGCAGAGTAATTCACTACAGTATCTTGTTTATTCCTTACTATCATTAGATATAACTCTTTAACAGAAATTGCAATAAACTTTCTAGCAACACGACAAGTTGGTAGCCAATAGACAGATCACAAGTAATTATTACCTTACACATTGCTATAACTCATTAGCGTGTTTACTATATTAATTCACCCGCACACTCAAGAAAGAAGGTAGAAAGATGCAGATATTTGTTGTCGTTCGTTTGAAATCGACTTTCGAAGAATGGAAGGCTTTGTTCGACCAAGATAGTAAATCTCGTGCTGCATTTTGTGACGAGAATCAAACTCTTGTTGGTAAAGTGAACGACCATAAGGCTACCGTAGCCCTATTCGATGTTGACATGGAAGAAATGGGTAAGCATCTAAACAATCCAGAATTTCAGGAAATGATCGAGCCTTATGTTGAAGGTCACGACGTCTACACGATGGAACCTTTGGGATAGTAATTAGCTAAGTAGCAACTGTGGAGTAGGGTTTGATAGTTATTTCTATTAGGACCTTTTCTTCACTCGCGAAGCATTGGGCGACCCAACGTGGATGTTGATGTTTCTGCGGTCGGAAGGCTTAGATCTTCTGTTAGTGACTTAAGCCCACCTGATTCGTTGCAGTTTGCCAATGTAAGCGCAAAAACAATTATTTAAGGAAAGTTTAATATGAACCGAAGAACTTTTATTCAAAGTACCGTTGCTGGTCTTTCTGCTGAATGGACCAGCCGATCCAAGTTGGCAAAATCACAAGTTCAAATCGATCGCGAAGAGCTCATCGAACTTGCTATGACACTAGCTCGGATTCCAAGCTTCACAACAGAAGAAACTGAATGTGCTCGGTTTCTTCATGACTACTTCGTAAGCAAAGGCCTTGAGTCCGAACTTCAAGAAGTAGACCCAGGTCGGTTTCAAACCGTCGCTAGACTCCGAGGAACAGGTGGTGGGCAAAGTCTTATGCTCAATGGCCATATCGATATTGACCCCATACCTGAAGGCATCAGTGGAGATCCTTGGCAGCCTAAAGTCAAAGGTGACACGCTCTGGGGGGCGGGCCTAGGTAACATGAAA
>CAZFLB010000028.1:0-4591 GCA_964518945.1 uncultured Acidobacteriota bacterium
GGAGTGGAAATCAGGCTGAAACTCAGATGACAGCGATATGTGGTGTGCGACCTATAGAAAAGGCATGGGTATACAGAAGGACTTCCGATAAAAGAATTAATTTTGCGCACTTCATGAATGAAAAATTGAGCATCCCTGTAATCCCCGTGGATTCTGCAGAGACTGCAATAGCCGAAGCAGATATAGTGGCACCCATAACGAACGCGCGTGATCCCGTCTTTGATGGCAATGCGTTACGCAATGGAACCCATATTAATGCCGCCGGCAGCAATCATTGGATGCGACGTGAGCTAGACGAGACCACAATACGTCGAAGTACCACTATAATTGTGGATAATCTAGAGCAGGCAAAAATTGAGTGTGGAGAATTATTGTGGGCTCAGGAAAGAAGGGCCTTCCGGTGGGAACAAGTATCAGAGCTAGGCGCAGTAGTTGCTGGGATGCAAGCCGGGCGTCGCAGTGAAGATGAAGTCACTTTGTTTGAGTCTCAAGGCATAGGCATCGAAGATGTAGCTGCAGGAATGCACGTCTATGAAAAGGCAAAAGAATCTGGGATAGGGATAGAAGTGGAAATTTAATATGCCCTGTTGTCGATTGATATTAAAAGGATACAGTAGAAATGATTACCCATGAATTCACTCCTAAGTCGATTCAAGTACTTGAAGACGGACTAGAAATTTATTGGACCGATGGACACAAAACGCTATTACAACACCGGTTTCTTCGGGGAAATTGCGGATGCGCGATATGCGTAGATGAGATGACTCATATTAGAAAAGTCGGAGTCGATGACGTCGATGAAGACGTCAAGGTAGAAGACCTGATAGAAGTAGGAAATTATGCAATCGAGATACTATGGAGTGATTTGCATTACGAAGGGATATATCCCTTCAAGCTATTAAGGCAGCTCTGCAATTGCTCAGAGTGCTTCAATTTGGAGAATTAGCGTATCCAACGTTAACTGGTCAAAGCTATTTCTGTACCTTCTGATACCTGTTCGGGGACTTGGTTTAACCTAAGGCGAAGCGCATATATAGCCTCGGGACAGCCATAAACAGTGGTGAGTTTGCCACCTACTCTTATTTTTACCTTACCTATATGCCCAAGTTTTGCTAATTGCCAAAGAGACCAGTTCAAAGCAGAGCGCTTAAGGCGCGGGAATGCTCTGATTAATTCGTCTCCCTGGTATTCGAAGACCTCATCTGGTCTTCGCGCCAATTCTTCGAATATCATGTGCTGGAGAGGGGGTAATCCTCCACCTGCAGAGAGGCTATATTCTGAAATTTGTGAAATTTTCATGAAACCTCTTATTTATTATTTATACTTTTCTTAAAAAGGTAAAAAAATTTTAACTAACCAATTCACCCTTGTAAAGTACACACGAAGAAAAGTAAGTACGATAAAAAAATATGCTGGCCTACTTTTCACCTTCGTGAACCATTGAGCGTGTCGGCTTCATACTGTTAGACTGTCCCAAATAATTCACGGAGTGAGTTCATGTCAAGCAGTCATAAATCTATTCAGGTGACTATTGAAGAAGTTAAAAACATAGCTCGCCTTTGTCACATTGGGCTCACCGAATCCGAAGCAGTGCAAATGAAGCTAGAGCTCTCTCACATCTTGGAGCAATTTCAGGACTTAGCGAATATAGATACAACTGGAGTGGAGCCGACAGGAGCCGCTACAAATGCAAATTCGATAATGAGAGATGATAGTCCAAAATTGAGTTTGCCCCTAGAAGATGTATTAGCTAATGCACCTAGACGGGAAGGCGACTATTTTCGTGTTAGTGCAGTAATGGAGGAGCCTTCATAGTAATGGGAGAAGATTTTTGTTATTTAAGCATCCGCGAAATGAGTTCTCTGCTGCAGCGTAGGGAAATTTCTTCTGTAGAGCTCACTAAGGCTCATATATCCAGAATCAATGCCACCGAACAACAAATCGGTTCTTATGTAACGATAACTTCAGAAGAAGCTGAAGTTCAGGCACGTATGGCCGATCAACGCATTGCACAAGGTAACGCAGGGCCTTTAACTGGAATTCCCATGCAACTCAAAGACAACATTTCCACTAAGGGCATTAATACTACCTGCTCGTCAAAAATGCTCGAAAATTATATCCCCCAGTACAATGCGACCGTGACCGAACGTTTAATGCAAGCAGGAACAGTTTTACTTGGTAAAGGCAATATGGATGAGTTCGCAATGGGTTCTTCCACGGAAAATTCTGGGATCCACGCCACCAATAACCCCTGGGACATTACAAGGGTCCCCGGTGGTTCTAGCGGAGGGCCTGCAGCTGCTGTAGCGGCGGGGCAAGCAGCATTTTGATTAGGCGCAGACACGGGTGGATCCATACGCCCACCCGCTGCCCTATGTGGAATTGTTGGAATGAAACCGACCTATGGCTTAGTTAGTCGCTATGGACTTATAGCTTTTGCCTCTTCTTTGGATCAGATAGGCCCACTAACTCGAACGGATGAAGACGCAGCCATTGTTATGAATACCATATCAGGGCACGACGCTATGGATTCTACTTCCATCCCTGGAACGCTGCCAGACTTCACATCTGGCCTTGGAGAAGATATTAAGGGCTTGCGTATAGGCCTGCCGCGTGAATATTTTGAAGCTGGCATTGATCCTTCTGTTCATGAGCAAGTAAATAATGCTATTCACGATTTAGAATCAGCAGGTGCACTAATAGAAGAAGTGTCGCTTCCCCGTACTAAAGATGCACTCGCTGTATACTACATAATCGCCCCGGCTGAATGTTCTGCCAATCTAGCAAGATATGATGGAGTGAAATTCGGCTATTCCAGCCCAGACGCATCTAACATTTGGGAAGCACTTGATACAACCCGGCAAGTCGGTTTCGGATCTGAGGTTAAAAGGCGTGTTCTGTTAGGCACATATGCTTTATCTGCAGGTTATTACGATGCCTTTTACAAAAAAGCGCAGCAAGTACGAACATTAATTAGCCAAGAGTTCGAAGAGGTTTTTCAAAAAGTGGACCTTTTGGCTACTCCCACATCACCAACTGTTCCATTTAAGCAGGGGGAGAAGATGGGAGATCCTGTGCAAATGTATTTAAGCGATGTTTGTACCATCCCTGCCAATATCTCAGGGATTCCCGCAATATCTGTGCCATGTGGATTCGTAGATAGTCTTCCTGTAGGCCTGCAATTCCTTGGTCCCCGCCTAAGTGAGATCAAATTGCTGAAGGCTAGTCATGCATACCAGCAATTAACCAACTGGCACCACCATCACCCCAATATATAAATAGGTCAATCCAAGCAATCGGTAGTTTTTACGGAATCTCTACTTCTATGGTCCCCATGATACTGCCACGAGATTTCCCATGAATATCTAGCCCTAGCGACTTGCTCACACCACCTTCAAGAGCACGTTCCATCACAAAATTAAGTGCTTTAACGCCGGGGAGTTCGTATCGCCGAATCTCTCCCTTGACCAGCGATCCATACGCTCGCTTGACGCGATCAACGGTGATTTGTTTCTTTAGGAGTTCATACTGTGATTCGTCGTAAGGGATCACAGAAACATTAGAAATATCTCCTTTATCTCCTGCACGAGAAAATGCTACCTCTCGCAATAAAACTTTCCGCATCATTTTTCTCCACTCAATCATCCAAAGTCAAAATACACTGCAACTTATTTCTAGTGTAGGTGCTCGGGCTCAGGCAGTTTGCATTTCTACTGATATATTTTCTGAGACAAGGCTTCTAGGTAGAAGCGTTGAATACATTGCAAGGCATGGCCTCACACTACTGCGAATACCACCTCCGCCTACAGGACCATCAAGGATTTTCAGTTCAACTTCTTGCCCAATTTTAGATGCGACCTCTCGGGAATTAGAGCGTCCGGCAATACGAAGTCTGACTTCATTTGGCTCCTGTTTAAGAGGTCGCGATTCTGCTCCAAAAATAGAATTAACCCCTATGTAGTCCACTCGCAATTCATCTATAGTTTCCATCATCGGTTCCAAATTGATTTTTGCCGCTTCGGCTGCCGCCTGCGCCTTCTCAAAGCACCCAGGCCCTGCCCAAGATATTTCACCTTCGCCTATATAACCTTCCATAACTGCAGCGAGTACTTTCAATTCTTCGGGTCGCTCACGACCGGCTCCACCTAGTACTCGCACCTTATTTTCACCAAATTCCTCAAACCGTACATTGCGAAAATCCGCAGTAACATCAGGAGTTAGATATGATTCAGGATCATGCAGTTCATAAAGAAGCTGCGCTTTGCAAGTCATAGAAGTCACCATACCTCCCGTACCATCTGCTTTGGATATCACCGCTTCTCCATCTTGATAGACCTGTGCGATGGGGTATCCGATGTGCGCCATTTGGGGAACAGGAGCATTTGAACCAGGGTCATAGTACAGTCCTCCAGAAACTTGTGTGGTGCACTCCATCAGATGGCCGACTATGGTTCCCTTGCCTAAGGCATTCCAGTCATCTAGGCGCCATCCAAGTTCATATATCATAGGGGCCAGAAACAAAGAAGGATCTGCAATTCTCCCAGTGATAACTACATCCGCTCCAAGTTCTAAGGCTGCGACTATCGGTTCA
>CAZFLB010000029.1:0-2885 GCA_964518945.1 uncultured Acidobacteriota bacterium
ATTACACGCAAACTTCCCCACCGGTTATATACAAGAACCTTGTTATTCTTGGAAATGGTGTTTGGGATGGCTTTGTTTATGAACAAGATCCACCAGGAAATGTTCAGGCCTTTGATGTCCGTACCGGCGAACTTGTTTGGAGTTTTAATCTCATTCCTCAGGAAGGTGAGTTCGGAAATGACACATGGGAAAACGAATCTTGGAGAACAACTGGTCATACAAATGTTTGGGCTCCATTTACCTTGGATGAAGAAAGAGGTTTGCTTTATCTCCCTGTAGGGACGCCAAGTAATGATTACTACGGCGGTCATCGCAAAGGTGATAACCTTTTCGCTGAGTCTATTGTTTGCCTGAACGCACAAACGGGTGAGCGTGTTTGGCATTTTCAGACCGTGAGGCATGGATTGTGGGATTACGATCTTAGTTCGCCTCCTACCTTGATGACGATTGAAGCTAATGGGAAATCTATTGATGCTGTTGCTGTTCCTACAAAAACAGGTTTTGTTTTCGTTTTTGATAGAGAAACCGGAGAGCCTGTGTGGCCGATTGAAGAGCGAGATGTGCCGATTAGTGATGTTCCTGGTGAACGTACTGCTCTTACCCAACCATTTCCGAGCAAGCCTCCACCGATTTCAAAGCAAGGTCTTAATGAAAGCGACTTAATTGATTTCACTCCCGAACTACATAATGAGGCTAAAGAACTTATACAGCGCTATCGTCATGGAGGTCTCTATGTTCCGCCTTCTAAGGAAGGCACGATCGCAATGCCAGGAATCCTAGGTGGGGCTAATTGGGGCGGTGCCGCTTTTGACCCCGAGACGAGCTATCTATACGTTAAAGCTTCTAACTTTCCTAGTTTATTAACTGTAGGCCCAGGTGATCCGGAACGTACAGAGGGAGATTACTCGGTGGATCGTGCTCGGCGAAGACTAACTTTGAAAAACGGACTTCCAATTAACAAACCACCTTACGGAGTAATGACCGCTATTGATATGAATAAGGGAGAACATGTTTGGCAGGTTCCAGTTGGAGATGACCTACGTGTACGGGGCCATGATGCACTAACCGGTATTGACTTACCGAAACGTCTTGGGTCGGTTGGTGCAACGGGGCCGATCGTAACTCGTGGAGGGTTAGTTTTTGTGAGCGGAGGTGCTCATAGTTTGTATGCGTTTGATAAGTTGACCGGTCGAGAAGTTTGGTCTCATGATTTGGGGATGCGTTCAAATGCTAACCCTATGACTTATGAGGGTGTTACTGGTCGACAATATGTTGTGATCGCAGCTGGAATGGGCACAGGAAATCGCCTGATTGCCTTTGCCCTTCCGGAGTGACATATTTAAAAGATTCTTCTGGGTGTTGTTCGGAACTGCCAAACACGAAATTTTGTTTCAAGTGGTGTGTTTTGTGGAAACTAGAATTTTTTTTTGAATGTTGCTTCTAAGATCTTGCGAAGTAAGGGCTAACCCCCTATACTAGTTTGTTTTCAAAATAAGGAGTTCGGAGAAAGATGTCTCGGAAATGCAAGCTGACTGGCAAGGGACCGATGTCAGGAAATAACGTTTCGCATGCTCACAACAAGACTCGCCGACGTCAATTGCCGAATCTTCAGTGGAAACGTATTTACATACCAGAGCTGGATCGTACAGTACGTGTCCGACTTTCAACACGAGCGCTTCGAACAATTGACAAGAAGGGTTTGCTGGCCTTCCTTCGTGATGAAGGTCTCAAGTTAAAAGATATTCTCTAAGCTACTCGACTTGTTTGCTTCAGTTCCACTTGGTGCGAATTGGACAGAACAGAACTTTTTCCTTCATTTTTCGACATTGAAACGATGTATACTCACTTTTCATGGGGTTGCTTCTAGCTACCCTACTTGCTCCACTGATTGGATTTTCAGTCGGACAGGGTGGCCATCCTGCGGTATATGCTATTGAGCTCGTTCCAACTCCCGATCTACGACAAGTAGAGGGAACAGTTCAGCTAGATTGGGCGCGTACTCCATTTGGGATTGCTGTTTCGGCTCAGGGACATCATCGCTATGAGCTTTCATTAACTCTTCAACATTTGCCTCCACCCGAAACTTTGGGGGACTTTGAGAGTTACGTTGCTTGGGTCGCAACTCCTCTTCTAGATTCAGTTGTTAAACTTGGTGAAGTACGCAACGGGGAACAGTCAATCGGTGAAGTAGCATTGAACCAATTTATTGTGCTCATATCTGCGGAAGCTTCTCCTGATGTTACTCGTAGGGAGGGTAGGCTTGTGCTGAGAGGACGTTCTCCGAGTATGCGTATCCAACCAGACAATCATCTAATGCTTCCTACGACGGGACAGAAGAGTAGTATGCACGAGAGAATGTGGCCACATCCTCCAATGCACCCGTTGTTTTCGATGGTTCCCGGACTCGAAAATCTTGAACCAGGGGTGAAACCTTTTCTGCCGAAGATCGATCGTGGCGAAAATGTGCCAATGGCTCTTCCACGAAATGTGATACGGGTTGCAGACGGAGGGACTCTGGACCTCGAGGCACTAAAGGTTCGACGAACAATTCATGGCCATACTTACATAATGTATGGTTTCAACGGGCAATACCCAGGTCCTCTGATTGAAGTAACTCAGAATAGTACTATCACTGTTAACTTTAGAAATCGGACTGATTTACCAACCGCTGTACATTGGCATGGTATTCGCTTGGAAAATCGCTTTGACGGCGTTCCGGGACTAACACAGGAGCCAGTGAACCCAGGTAAAAGTTTTCAGTATCAAATCCATTTTCGGGATGCGGGTATATATTGGTATCACCCGCACCACCGCGAAGACATTCAGCAAGACCTTGGACTGTATGGAAATATGATTGTGCGTTCGACAGACTCTAATTTGTGGTC
>CAZFLB010000030.1:0-9713 GCA_964518945.1 uncultured Acidobacteriota bacterium
GCCCTTGAAGGTCTTCACTTTTTTTATAAGTGTTCGTTCGTTTTGGAGTAAGGTGAGCTCCAGCTAGCATGAAAGCCTTTCCTGGCATAGGTTGTGCTTGGCCAACTGATTCTCGGTCTTGGTACATGACTACAGATGAAATTATTAACTTTTCAGTGTTGAAATCTGGAACCTCGAAGTCGATGATCTGAGTACCCAGAACGTTTGATGTGGGATCCATAACACCAATGAACATCGTATAGACCCCTGGCATGAGCTGAAAAGGTTGTTCGTAACCGGCCTTTCCTAATGAGTTTTCTGAAAGGGCGCCAGATTCCTCAAATTGCATAATCTCCACGCCGTCAGCATTCTCAATCGCGCCGAAGAAAGTGGCTCTTCTGCCACTTACACCGGACGTAACTTGAAAATCAATAGGCACAAATGTTGCACCTTCGTTCGATTCGAAGAAAAAGGGATTTACTGCGAAGTCAACGTCAGAAGTAGTTTCCCTTGTTTCGCGCAAAGCAGCGAGTGCCAATTTGGCTGGACTGTTAGGGTTGAATTTGTCTGAGATTTTTTCTAAACGACCTTTATCATTAAGGGCATAATTGATCTCTGTATTAAAAACTAGAAACTGTTTTGCGTTTTCTAAAGTGGGTTTAATATCATCCCAGTTTAATATGCGATAGCCAAAGCGTTGTTGCTGGCGAAATTCAATCGCGAGACCATTTGGCGTAAGCGAACCTCGTTTTGCTTCGTATATCCAAGTCGTAAATCGACCACCACCACCGCCGCGACGTTGTTGTGATGCTCCTGCCCCTTGTCCTGCTGGGTTAGCACCTCCCGAGTTAGGGCCTCCACCACCACCACCACGGCTGTTTGAGTTAGTGTTAACACCGGATTCTCCAGCGGTCCGACCGGCCTCCATTCGGGTTGGGGGTCCCAGCAATACAAAAATCTTTCCCATTTCTGTCTCGGACCCTTTAGAACCCCTTGCTCGAAATTGTCTGTTGTCATTTGCAGCTTTAACTCTCTGCTCAAAAATTTCACGGAACTCATTTTTGTCGGTAGTTGAAACCATATCCCGCCTTTTCCAAAATAGCTCCTTGAAAAGTTTGCGGTCGTCTTTTTTGATCTGTTGGAATGTAGCTGTTTCCTGTGCAGTAATTATTGCGGCGACTTCTTTTTCCATCCATCTTTTATCGCCTCTACTCAACTTATCTTGAGCGAACAGGTTTCCTGTTATTGCGGCGATGCTGCAAGTAGCAGTAAGGCGCAAGATCGTTTTCCACATGAAAAGTCCCTTTCTTTTACAAAACTTGGAGTGCTTTCTGAGTATATTGTGGTTCAGGTATTAGACGAAGTGCAAATCCTTTTGACCGTACATGCTATACTTAAGCAAGGGACGGTCATGAGGTTGTTAGACTTACCCATCAGATTTGTGATTCTGCCTTTCTGTTTATTGATTGTTGTGTCAGCAGGTATTATCTCCTGCGCGTCAATCGAAAAAAAGCAGTATAGCCCCGGAGAAGTTTTTGCTGATCTGAGTACGCGTATTCCAGAGGAAGTCCTACAAAAAGTTGTAGTTCCCTACGACATTAATGCAGAAATTCGGCAACTTGCCAGTGACTCGGTAAAGAATCTCCGAACAGATCGCAACAAGACACGTGCCCTTGTAGATGCAATTATCAGTCGCACAGGAATGTCGATTTCTTACGATTGGCTTTCTAACAAGACCGCACAGCAAGTTTTCTACGAAGGTAGGGGGAATTGCTTGGCGTATACCAATCTTTTTATTGGGATGGCAAGAGAAGTTGGCATGGATGCTGTCTATGTTGATGTTTCAACGATCGAGACTGTGAGCAAAGAAGCTGAGGTTATTGTCAACAATGGTCACATTACCGCTGGTATTCGTACTGGTGCAGACATTGCCATGATTGATTTCACACGAACACCGGAGCGAGAGTACTTCGGTGCTAGAGTTATTGATGATTTTGAAGCAATCGCCAACTACTACAATAATCAGGGGTTTTTGTACGGGTACTTTGCGGAAACTGCGGGTGATATGGGAGACAACTTTAATCCTGAGAAGGCTGAGCTTGAGATGTATGAGATGGCGCTCAATGTCTATCCTAATTTTCACCGAGCTTTAAATAATCTGGGTGTTGCGCTAAGGCGCCGAGGCGAAGTCGACGCAGCAATCGAAACATATAACCTTGCACTGCAATACCACCCAAAATTCGCAGACGCATATGCAAATTTGGGAGCGGCTTATTACTCGATTAACCGTATTGACGAAGCCATTGAGCAATTTGAAAAGGCTGCAAAGGTTGGGGGGTCTAATGGCTATTACTATCATCACTTAGGAATCGTCGAATTCCATCAAAAACGATACAGTAATGCTTTGAAGAATTTTAAAAAAGCGGTCTCTCGAGATGGGTCTTTGGCTGATTCTCGTTATTATATTGGTGAGGTTTATCTAAAGCTTGGCAACGAAGGAAAAGCTATTGAGGCTTATCGGAAAACACTCGAAGTTAATCCTAATTACCTACCTGCACGTGCTAAACTGGATATTCTAACCAGTAATCTTGAGAACGATTCCTAGTAAGGTTTTAATATCAACAAGTTAGAAGGTATTGTCGCGGGTCTGAAAACCCAACAGAAAAAACGGCTAGAAAAACTTTATCAACGCCGAATTCCGGCTCGTGCTCTTGTAACGCAGGAATTTTCTAGACAGCTAACTGAAATATCGAATGAAATCGGTCGACAAGTTGGGGTACTTATAAATCGCAAGGGTGCGATCGAGTGGGTTATTGTTGGTGATGGACGGCAGATTGTTCTTCCAGATTTGAAACGTCTTCGTGTTGCCGAGCGGCGGTTTCGAGGTCTTCGGTGCGTCCATACACATCTTTCTTCAGAGTCTTTGACCCGAGATGATCTTACGGACTTAGCGATTTTACGTCTGGATTCGATGTCAGCAATCGAAGTTCAAGAGAATGGTCTTCCTGGTCTTGTACATACAGCACATCTTGCACCGATTACTAACCGGAGCCGTAACGGTGAAGGTAATTCAGACCCATGGCAGCTTCTCCAACCCGTCATGCCCAGTCAGATTAATTGGGACTATATCGAGTTTATTTCGCAGCTTGAGGCTGAGTTCGCTGCGAAGCGAGGAGAGCTTCATCGTTTCGACACACGCGAGCGAGCGATATTAGTAGGTGTAACTATGGGTGGTATTGAGACAGCACGGGAAAGGTTAGTTGAGTTAGCTGAGCTTGCTAAGGCTTCGAATGTTGTTGTTCTAGAATCTGTTGTTCAGCGTCGAAAAAAATTAGACCCTAGGTATCTCATCGGAAAGGGGAAAATTGAAGAACTTGTCATTCGTACGTTACAAGAGGGTGCAGACCTAATTATCTTCGACCAAAATCTTACTCCAGCACAAATGCGATCTATTAATTCTGCGACGGATTTAAAAATTCTAGACCGTACACAATTAATTCTTGATGTTTTTGCGCAGCGTGCTCAGAGTCGAGAGGGAAAACTTCAGGTTGAGCTCGCACAGCTCCGATACTTATTGCCAAGGCTCACCGAGATGGATACTGCTCTCTCCAGACTCACAGGTGGCATCGGTGGTCGTGGTCCCGGTGAGACTAAGCTTGAGATTGATCGACGGCGTGCGCGTGACAGGATAGTGCGCTTACAAAAGCAAATCCGACAAATTAAGAGGAAGCGCACTGAGCGCCGGAAGCGCAGAGTTAGTCGTGGGTTGCCAATTGTTACTTTCGTTGGGTATACCAATGCGGGCAAATCGAGTCTTTTGAATAGACTTACGAAGAGTAATGTCGCTGCTGGCAGTCGCATGTTTGAAACTCTTGACCCAACAAGTCGTCGCTTACGAGTTCCGAAGGACCGAGATGTCCTACTTGCTGATACCGTTGGATTTATTCGAGATCTTCCTTCTGAGTTGGTTGAAGCATTTCAAGCTACACTAGAAGAAATTGAAATGTCCGTTCTAATTCTTCACATTATTGACAGCTCTGACCCAGAGTTCGGTGAAAGAGTAGATGCTGTATCACGCATTCTTACTGGGCTTAAACTTCAAGATATCCCGCAGATTGTTGTGTTCAATAAAAGTGATTTACTTTCCTCTGCCGAACTTGTTGAACTGGAAAAACAATCCGAAAACCTTGTTGTGTCTGCTCGGACAGGCTATGGAACTGATGTGCTTGTTAATAGAATTGGGAAGATGTTGAAAGACGAAAAGACCAGATCAAGCATGTTATATTCACATTCGTGAAGCCGCTGGATGTTCTGATCAGTTGCGGTGAGGCCTCGGGAGATCTTTATGCTTCTGAGCTGCTCAAAGAGCTAAAAAAGCACCATTCAGATGTCCGAGCGTTTGGGCTCGGTGGGGCTAAAGCTAAAGCCGTAGGGATGGAATGCACAGTTCAGATGGAGGATGTCTCTGTTATAGGTCTTTTTGAAGTATTACGTAAGCTCCCAGATCTCAAAGAGGCAATGGTTCGATTATGTGAGGTTGCTGAAGAGCGTCGGCCTGCTTTAGCTGTGCTAATTGACTTCTCTGGATTTAACCTAAGACTGGCTCGGAGACTCAAACGACTTGGCATTCGCGTGGTTTACTACGTTAGCCCACAGATATGGGCTTGGAGGCAAAATCGAATTAAGGCAATACGTCAGCTTGTAGAAGAAATGCTGGTCATCTTACCCTTTGAAAAGGAATTCTATGAGCGGCATGGTGTCCAAACTCAATACGTTGGCCACCCACTTGTTGACATTGTTCAAACCTCCAAAACTAAAGAGGAATTCTGTAAAGTATCAAGGCTTGATCCAAATCGTCGTTTTTTGCTTTTAGTTCCTGGGAGTAGACATCGAGAGGCAGAGTTACATTTACCTGTTTTCTCAAAAGCAATTAGTACTCTCTCGAAGAAAGATAAAAGCTTACAGTTTCTTGTTAGTCGTGCAAATACGATAGAACCCCATGTTTTCGATGAAAAGCTTGGAACGTTATCCCATGACGTTCAATTCTTAGATGGAAACATTTATGATGGTCTAAAATATGCCTCTGCTGCAGTAATTGCTTCAGGGACTGCTACTATTGAAGCAGCCCTCACGGAAACTCCTATGGTTGTTGTTTATCGCTTAGGACGTTTAAGTTATGTTCTTGGAAAGCGTTTTGTGAGGACACCTTTTTATTCGATGGTGAATTTAATTGCTGGCCGTGAACTTGTTCCAGAACTCATCCAGAATGCTATGACAGCCGATAATATCGTGGAAAGTGTGTTGAAAGTTCTCGATACCAATGTTTCAAAAGTCCAAATTGAAGGCTTAAAGGAAGTCAAGAGGGCATTAGGTGGCGGTGGTGCTTCAACACGAGCCGCCGCCGCTTTGCTTACACATATCGATTTGCAATAGTGGTTTGGTTACCTTTGGAGGTGTGATTTATGAACCGTATTTTGTTGTTGGCAGCTGTTCTGTGGGCCGGATCGCTTTTTCTTAAGAACGATCTTCTGGAAGCTTCAACTGTTCTCGCTTTGAATCTCGAGCAGATGACGAATCGTGCGGATACAATCTTTACAGGTCGTGTCGTTAGTCAACGAGCAGGTTGGAATGCTGATCACACGCGTATTTATACTTATATTACGTTTGACGTAGAGCATTATCTTACAGGTGGTAATAGTGGAGGTAAAACTACGGTGCGTCTTCTTGGCGGCCGAGTTGGTCCTGTCATTGCGCACCTTCCAGGCACTCCGTAGTTCATAGAAGGTGAAGAGGTATTGTTGTGTTGTGCAGGTCGAGAAGCCCGTATCCCTTCTGTGCTAGGGCTGTCTCTTGGTAAGTTCACAATAACAACAGATCCGTTGAGAGGTAGAGTTGTAAAGCGAGACATCTCAACTCTGGTGTTGGCGAACTACAATACACAGTTGAAACGTCTTGGCTCTCCAGTTCGTCGCTACCAACTTACCGACATCGTTAACCTTATTGAAAGTTACCAACAGTGAAGGTGCGTTGCGGCTTTGTGGCGCTCATTCTGTTTGCCCTAGTTCCAGGTTCTAGCTCTTATCACCTGATTCAGCATATTGCCCCGGATGGTCGTGTGCTGGAACTTGCATGGGGAAATCAGTCGTTTCCTGTAGATTATTTTCTGAACAGTACTCGCCCATTAGATTTTTCTTTGGATGCTGCGGAGCAGGCTTTGGATCAGTCGTTTCAGATATGGCAAGAGGTTGAGACAGCTGACATCACTTTTGAACTTGCGGGTCGAACAAGCGCAGAACCTTTTACGTTTTTTGACGATCAAAGCACATTTGGTTTCACTTCGGATCCAGACCTTGCTTCACCGGGAGTGCTTGCTGCAACTCTTCAAGTGATTAACATCTTTAATGCAGAGATTGTAGAAGCAGATGTTTTTTTTAGTAATTCTTTTATTTGGTCAGTGGAGCCTAATGGGGAAGCGGAGACTTTTGATTTTATTTCCGTAGCTGCCCATGAGATCGGACACTTTGTAGGCCTCGATCATTCTCATGTTGGGTTTATGGAGTCTTTAGGTAACGGACGTCGAAAGCTTATCGATGGCGCCGCAATTATGTTCCCGTTTTCTTTTGGTCCCGGTCGCATTCTTGGTCGTACTCTCGCGTCAGATGATATTGCTGGTATTTCGTTGCTCTACCCATCTCAAAGTTTCACTCAATCGACTGGGTCTATTTCAGGGAAAGTTCGGAAAGGAGTTCAAGGTGTGGCTTATGCTCATGTTGTGTCCTTTAATCCATTTTCTGGAAAGACCATTGGTGCTTTCACTGATGAGAACGGAGAATATGAGATTCGTGGGTTGGAATCAGGCCCACACACGGTCCGAGTCAATCCGATCATGGACCCTGCTTCTCCTCCGGATTTTGGATTTCCTGAGTTCCTCACAGATGTTGATTTTCGTGACGCCTTGTTCAGTGCTCAACCTGTTCACGTCACAGCTCCAACGGCAATCCGTGGCATAGACATCGAGGTTAATCCTTGAGTAAAAAAGGATTCATTGTCAGCATAATTTTGTTATTAGCGGCAGATAGTTTCGCTCTAGCAGAGCGAGGTTTGGATCCGACCAAGGAGGAACAAAACAGAAGATTGGGTCGGCTGCAACTGTTTGGAATGACCGGGGCATATATGGTTGATCACTCACTCGGAAGTGCTTCCAATATCTATCAGACCGTGACCGGAGAAGCTCAAAGCATTCGTTTCGGCAAGTTGTTCGGGTTTCGAACAAGCTGGGCCTTTACGCGAAATCTTACAATTGAGTTCAACCTGTCTAATGGAAACAACGTTTACACTCTGTATGTTGATGATAATGAAGTTGGCAGCGTTGATTTGGGTAATCAATTTGCAGTGAAGAATCTCAATATGGGGGGGAGCATCGTTGTCGAACTTCCACGTGGTCGGTTTGTGCCATATGTAACCGGTGGTGTGGGCTTACAGCGTGCAATGCCAAAACGTCGTATCGTTGGTGTCGAACGTGTTTCTTCTTTTGACTACAATTTCGGAGGCGGCGTCAAACTTTGGCTTAAGTCTCCGCGGTGGCTTGGCATCCGAATGGATGCTCGTTATCATAGTACAAGTCACGGTATTTCTTTTCCTGATGGCAAGTCTTCACCAAAAGGGATTGAATTCACAGCTGGCGTTGTTGTTAATGTTTTTTAAGTTTGTGCCAGCTTGACAGCTTGGAGTTGCTAGAATAATCTCTTCTTCCATCTCCCATAGTCCCCACCTTTTGATGAATGCCGGTGTAGCTCAGTGGTAGCGCAGCTGATTCGTAATCAGCAGGTCGGAGGTTCAACTCCTCTCGCCGGCTCCATTTTCACAACGACTTACAAAAAGGTGCGGGACGTCGCGGCTGGCAAGCTCGACGCCCTTGCTCAACACTTGATTGCGGGAGCAACCGCTTCTCTGCTACGATGCCCAGCACTATGCTTAAATTCGTGTCGCTTGCTGCGCTACTCGTCCTTTTGGCTGTCCCGCAAGTAGTCCATGCTCAAGCCAGTTCGCTGTTCATCGAGGACCTAACCTGGGAAGAGGTGGCCGCGGCGTTGAAGGCCGGCAAGACCACAGCGCTTTTCTATACCGGCGGTGCCGAACAGAACGGCCCCCATTTGG
The DNA here is from genome assembly GCA_964518945.1 of uncultured Acidobacteriota bacterium. Lineage (GTDB taxonomy): Bacteria > Acidobacteriota > Vicinamibacteria > Marinacidobacterales > SMYC01 > CAZFLB01. Next base: position 8,137 of record CAZFLB010000030.1, read on the forward strand.
CGTTTGGCAAACATAACGCCGTGGCGCGCTATGTCGTGGAACGCATTGCGAAGGAACTCGGCAATGCGCTGATCTATCCGGTCCTGCCGTATTCTCCCAGTGGCGACCCGTCGAAAAAAGAGGGCATGATGGCGTTCCCCGGAACCAGCAGCATAACCGATGAAACCTATGGCATGGTGGCCCGTGATATCGTACTCGGCGCCGCGACTGCTGGCTTCCGAGACATCATTCTGATCGGGGACCATGGTGGAGGACAGGATGTTCTGAAGCAGACGGCTGCAACGCTTGATGCCAGGTTGAGACCCTCTGGCGCCCGGGTGTTCTACTGCGACGATCTGTACTTCAAATCTCGTGACGAGTTTTCCCGGTATCTGCGCGATAACAACGTGACTGGGGAGGGCCATGCGGGCGTAGAGGATACCTCGGCCATCCTTTATTTGAAGCCGGAATGGGTCCGCAAGGACAAGATTGCAGGTAAGGATTCGGCCAAGGGAGTGGATGGCGACCCGCGATCCGGCCGTGCGGAGCTAGGCAAGGTGCAATTGGACCTGAAGGTAAAGGTTTCCGTGGCCCAAATCCGGGCTCAAGTAGCCAGCCACAACGAGCAATAGCAAAACGCCGCGCCACCGTCGTAGACATACACCAAGTCGGAGGTTCAAATTCTCTCGCTCGCTCCATGCTTAGTAATGACTGATTTATTTGTATTCGCGAGGCAGTACTCAGAGAACTAACACGAGATGTGCAGGCCATTGCGCACTTGATGATTTAAGGGAGAGAAGTCGATGAAACTTGTGTTTGAACATATGAGCACAAATCTTTTCCAGCTACTTCTTATGACTCAGTGCTTTCTTGCGTGTTCGCCGCAGATCGAACCGCCCAATGCTGTTTCGGAGCACCCGCTAGCCGACTTTGAAAATCAACTTGCAGAAATGTTGCCACCGCTACAAGAGGCCTACCTTGTGCCAGGTGTTGCGGTTGGCGTGATACATGAAGGTGAGATCTTTCTGAAGCGTGGCTTCGGATTTGCCGATGTCGCAGCACAACGTCCGGTCGATGTGAGCACCGCTTTCAACATCGGATCGATTTCAAAAACAGTTGCCGCTTGGGGCGTTATGAGGCTGGTTGAGACTGGCAGGGTCAGTCTCGATGCGCCGGTTGCCCGTTACCTTACTCGTTGGCAACTCCCTTCGTCTGAGTGTGATCACGGCGGTGTCACAGTGCGAGGGCTGCTAAGTCATACCGCTGGTCTTTCGCTTCACGGCTACTCTGGTTTCCGTCCCAACGATTCTCTACCGAGTATAGAGGAATCATTGTCCGGCTTTACCAACGGAGCGGGTGCAGTTTACGTGGCGCATGAGCCGGGATCGAAGTGGCAGTATTCTGGTGGAGGTTACACTTTGGCCCAGCTGATGGTAGAAGAGGTCACCGGGAAGCCGTTCGACGAGTTCATGGAAAGAGAGGTGTTCGTTCCTCTCGGCATGCTAGACACCTCCTATGTTTGGGACGAGGATATCGATCGCATTGCAGCGACTCCCTATGACGGAGCCGGTAATCCAATTAACGCAGCGAGATTTACC
>CAZFLB010000031.1:0-12990 GCA_964518945.1 uncultured Acidobacteriota bacterium
TTTTTGTAAAAGGCGGCGGACCACATCCCTTATCAACATCCGAGCAAATACTTGTAGTAGGTCAAGAATATCGACCTCCTTTCTATGGGCACGTCTTCATGTTCGGCTTACGAGACCACTTAATCTCCCCCTACACAACTGGATATGAAGGTACAGCAATTGAAAGCTTATATCCGAGCAATACAGACATGTTTCGCAAAGCTAGAAAGCAGGGTGCGACGGTCGGATATGTGCACGCTTTCGATGGTTGGGACCCCGGTTCCTCAACAGCGAACCCCAGCCCAGACCCACTTGAGTCAACTCTCGGTGGGGCAAAAGGCTTCATGGTAGATGCAGCTCTTGGCACGACAGATGCTGTCGAATGGTCTAACTCAGGATTCTCCGCCTTCTATCCTGTCTACGCTGCCTGGAATAATGGCCTGAAAGTCACAGCAGTTGGTGGAGAAGACTCTATTAGTAATCTACACCGTAGCAAACTCGTTGGTTCTGCCCGCACCTATGTCTACACCGGTGAACACGGACTAGACATGAAAGCGTGGTTCAAAGGGCTTCGGGATGGAAAGGCATTTGTTTCAACCGGGCCAATCGTAGAGCTGACCGTTAACCACTCGATCCCAGGAGAAACAATCTCCCTTCCCGCTGGTGGAAGCACTGTCAAAATAGAAGGTCACGTACAATCCATCACACCGCTTTCAAAAGTAACACTGATGTTCAACGGAAAGATGGTCGAAGAAATTGCGCTAGACGCAAACAGAAAAACAGCATCTTTCAACAAGTCGTATTCGGTAAGACAAAGTGGCTGGTATCACTTGCGAGCAGAAGGTGATGCCTCAGAACGCTTTCCGCTTGATACTAATTTCGCCCAAGCATTTACAAACCCAATTTGGGTGATTGTAGGAGATGCCCCAGTACGTAGCCGCGAAGCAGCTGAATACTCTATTCGATGGATCGACAAACTGCGTGGAATGGCAGAAGACTGGCCAGGATGGCGCTCACAAAAAGAGAAAGATCATGTTTTTGCACAATTCAACGAAGCTCGAAAAATCTTCGAAAAATTCGCATCTGAAGCCCCGTAAAGTTTAGGCCCCACTGTTTTGGCTACCAGTACGCGTCTAAAAGACAAACGTCTACGTTGCCTCAACTTAGTAAACAAGCCTTGCAGATACGGTTCAATATTTCGAGTCAGGACCTAAAAGTGAATCTAAACGCTCTCTGACTTCAGCTTGGTCACCATCGAGTTGAAGTGACCGAGTATAAGTCTCTCTGGCTTTTTCAATATTGCTTAGCCTCTCATAGCTGTCAGCTAAAGAGTTCAACAACAAAGTCATTGGTGGTTTCAGAGTAATAGCGCGCTCAAAGTACTCAACTGCCTTCACATAATCTCCGTTCAAATAACACGCAAATCCCATTCCGGAGACGACCTCGTACTGATTCGGGAGTACCTCCTCAACTGGTTCCAAAAGCTCATAAGCTTGAACTGCGTTCCCATTACGAAGATTTATAGTGGCAATCATTACACGAGCGCCAACATGGCGCGGATTGGACGCAACGGCATCTTCAAGTGCTGCTCGAGATTCCTCAAATCGACCCGCTTTCCATAGCTGCTCGCCACGCATAGCATCCACCAAACCTGGAGTTTGCGTGTTAAACCCTCGCCGATAAACAAATCCTGGGCGACGGGCTTCAGAACGTGGAGAAACAGTTACCGACTTTCTTTTTTCTGAGAGTACCTCACCATCATCTGCACTTAAACGCGCACGAACCTCATACACACCACCAGAAATTTGACCTAACTCCATGTATCCAACAACAGTCCCATTAACACCTACACTACTTTTAACTTCCAACAACACTTCATCATCGTTAACCAGTTCGAAAGAAACGTCGTCACCCAAAGAAGCACCAATCGCCTGAGTAAGGAGATGTAATGTATCTCCAATCACAAAAATGTTATCTGTCGCAGGATGGATTCGAAAACTCCCGACCTGATACGTTCGTATTGAACCTTCATCAACATTACCAGCAACGATACTTCTATCAAAGCCAAGAGTAATATCAGCCAATTCAGGAACGCCCTTCAAAAACTTTGGAATATGTAAATTGGATTCAGCCACTGTGTATCGACTTAAAACACGATTACGAAGAATAACACTCACAGCATAATCCCCTGACACTAGAGGAAATTGGTCTTGATACGAAAATGGCTTAGTCTGAACGTCTTGCATCTGATTCGGAGTGAGCTCTAAATAAGCTTCTTTATCATTTGCAAACACTAGCGTACCGTCATCTGTTCGTGCCTCAATTGTAAGGTCCAAAGTTGTATAAAACTTTGTCATTTCTTCATCGCTTTCAGTCGTAAAGTCTTCTGGGTCAATCTCAATCGAGTATTGCACTAGAGCTGTACCAGAGGTGCCGACAAGGAAAGAAAACTCACTTCGCGATGGAACAAAATTAAAAGTGTAGTCTGCAGACACTCTATTCCCGTAGCGCAAACCAGCATCTGCGTAATCCGCACGTATTGACCGTTTAGGAGAATCATCAATGCGAGCTATAAGAGTGTCAGCAGTCAAAGAAGGTTGACCGAAAAAGAAATCCGGCGGGTCGCTAAGATCTAAGGACAAAGATGCGGTAGCTAGTTCTGAGGATATGTCACCCAATGTTTCTATGGCGGTCATATTTTCTACACTTGAGTTGCCTGTTAGAAGTGCTTGGGGGCCATCTAGAGAAGGACTATAAAGCCGATACTGACCAAAGTTGTTTCGTTTGTAAAAAACTAGGTAAAAGAAAGAAGGTAGCCCTGAATTCGGGTCTCCCTGATAAAACCAGAGGTGGGCAGAAACTACTGTGCCATATCCCTCAAAACGTTGAATTTCCCTCGGCTCACCAAGAATAATGTAATACCGACCACGATCAGTCTGCCAACCTTCCAGAAAAGTTTCTCGGCCCAGAAAAGTGTTCGCGTAGTCGATCCGGCGATAATGCTCTATTCGAAATTCGTTCTCCGGTGTAGTCCTATTAGGATCTCGCTTCCGCCAAAACGCCTCAATGAAACGCTGACGCTCATCAAACGATTCAAGTGAAAGGAAAACGTCATTTTCACGGTCAGTAATGATGTACACGACTTCACGCTCTAGCCAATCTCGATGAGACTTCGGCAGTCGATCAATGCGGTCACCAGAATCAACTTGGAATGGAGAGATCAGTGAAGCCAAAAGTAACGTCTGCAACAACATTTGTATCTACATTGTAACTTGAGTGTGCTTTTCAAGCACACGTGACATAGTCACTCTATATTTACAATTTCACATTTGCGCACTACTACAATTAGACCCGATTACAGTAAACTTTAAGAACAAGCCGAATAACGCAAAGAAATATGTTGCTCAACAACAACATCGGTGGACCTTAGCGAATGAGTCTTTTAGTTATCATCACAATGGCACTCTCAATGCAACAGGCCGACGGGACAAAAAAAATGGTAAAGGTCCTAGAGCAGATTGCATCAACGGCCAACCCCCGTGAGAACCTTTACCTAAACCAGGAGCGAGCTGAGCTAACCCTCAGAGAACTTGAAGGTGTTAGTGACAAAGCCACTAGGGCGCGGGGATTATATCTACTCGCTCCTGAGCTTCTACTCAGCGGGCAAACAGTGGAGGCGATCGAAAGTTTCAAAGAACTTGACGCACTGCTCTCTAATCAAACAGGAGAGACTCCTGCAATGCTTCGACGCGACATCGAAGAACTCTTAGGCTTGGCCTACTTGAGACTCGGTGAGCAGCAAAATTGTCTGGACCACAGTAGCGTTGACGCCTGTATCTTACCTATTGCAGGATCTGGAGTTCACCGTTTCAAAGAAGGCTCCCGTCGCGCAATAGCACAATTCGAAAAAATACTGTTACAGAGGCCCGACAATGTCACAGCCAAGTGGCTACTCAACTTAGCCTACATGACTATTGGTGAGTTTCCATCTAAAGTCCCCCAAGAATGGCGCATAAATGAAAACATGTTCACTTCCAACCAAGCGATAGAACGGTTCAAAGATAACGCTCCTAAACTAGGACTCGATGTCCAAGGACTTGCAGGCGGTGTTGTCATTGAAGATCTGGACCAAGATGGCGATTTGGACATCGTTTGCTCCTCTTGGGGACTTCGAGACCCGATACGAGTGTTTAGGAACGATGCTACGCATTTCGTAGATGTAACAGATGAATCAGGGCTGACCGGAATCGTCGGTGGGCTAAACCTCGTGCATGCCGACTACAACAATGACAACCTCGCTGACATTCTCGTACTACGAGGCGCATGGTGGGGTACCGAAGGTAGACATCCCAATTCCCTTTTGAAAAACACAAGTAAACCAGGACTTTTATCATTTCAAGACGTAACACATGAGTCTAAGCTTCTGAGTTTTCACCCAACCCAAACAGCAGCATGGGCAGATTACAATCACGATGGCTGGCTAGACCTTTTCATCGGCAACGAATCAGAACCCTCCGAGTTTTTTCGAAACGACGGAGACGGCACCTTCACAGAGATAGCAGCAGAGGCAAACCTTTCAATTAACACACATGTCAAAGGAGTAACCTGGGGCGATTTCAACAATGATTCTTATCCAGACCTATACATTTCATCACTAGGTGCTCCCAACCAACTGTTTCGAAACAATGGTCATGGAAAATTCAAGGATGTCACCAATGAAGCTGGTGTTGCCGAGCCTATTGCAAGCTTCCCAACATGGTTTTTCGATTACGATAACGATGGGTGGCTTGATTTATTTGTGTCCGGCTATAGCGTCGCACAAGGAAAATTTGGCATCGATTACATGGAACTCTCACATGAAGGCGAACCGCCTCGCTTATACAGAAATCAACAAGACGGCACTTTTTCAGACGAAACAGAAAATGTAGGTCTCGGAAAACTTTCACTAGCAATGGGTTCGAACTTCGGAGATTTGAACAACGATGGTTTTCTCGACTTCTATCTCGGAACCGGTGAACCTGATTTAAGAGCTCTTGTACCAAATCGTATGTACCAAAACGAAGGCGGGAAACAGTTCACGGACGTCACCATGAGTGGTGGTTTTGGACACCTGCAAAAAGGCCATGGTATAGCCTTTGCCGATCTAGATCACGATGGAGATCAAGATATCTACGCTGTGATGGGCGGTGCATACAGTGGTGATGTATACGGTAATGTATTATTCGAAAATCCAGGGCAAGAAAGCAATTGGATTTTGTTGAGCTTAACAGGAACTCGCTCAAACCGATCAGCAATTGGCTCCAAGGTTCAGATACTGGTTAGGATAGACGAGATAATTGTTACGTTGAACACCTAGATCTACACGGGTGGAAGCTTCGGATCGACAAGTTTACGGAAAACGATTGGATTAGGGTCAGCCGATGAAATTCTCAAATTAACAGTGTTTTGGCCAACAACAGGAACCAAGCAAGTTTTTAAAAACCTAGCGACAAATAATTGGATTAGTATAGAGGAAGATAATCCAAACCTATCTGTTCAGGAGCTCAAGCCACTTAGTACTTTCAAGTAAATAATCGAGAGGATCCATCATGAAAAGTGTATTTGTAACTATTCTGTTCTTATCTTTGGGATTCAGTCCAGAAGCCCCTGGACAAATCATTGACCCCGATGAGTCAATTCTCGAAGCCCCACCGCGATCTCGTGGTGAAGGTCCCTTCCAGAGACTCCTCCTGCGTGACGTGACATTGATCGACGGTACCGGAGCACCTCCTATAGGTCCAATGGATATCGTCATAGAAGATAACAGGATAGTTCAGATCAAAAGTGTCGGATTCCCTGGGGTAGCAATTAACGAGGCAGACAGACCAAAGATCTTGGAAGGTGACAAAGTTCTAAACTTATCGGGACACTATGTACTTCCTGGTTTTGTAGACATGCACGGACATATCGGAGGAACCGAACAAGGCACACCCGCTGAGTACGTTTTCAAACTTTGGATGGGGCACGGAATCACAACTATTTCAGACCCGAGTACAGGGAACGGCCTCCGTTGGGTACTTGACCACAAAGAAAAGAGTATCAACAACGAAATCACCGCACCTCGTATCGAGGCATATCCCGCCTTCGGCCAAGGTTCAGAGCAACCCCCTTCAACACCAGAGGAAGCACGGGCATGGGTCAGTGAAGTGGCTAGCATGGGGGCCGATGGAGTCAAATTTTTCGGTAGCCGCCCAGATATCATGGGTGCAGCCATTGATGAAGCTAAAAAACATGACATGCGTACCACATGCCATCACGCACAACTGAACGTGGCTTGGCTCGATGTTCTAGATTCTGCTCGCTTAGGTCTGACGTCTATGCAGCATTGGTACGGATTACCTGAAGCACTTTTCGAAGACCGAACTGTCCAAAACTATCCTCTCGATTACAACTACAACAACGAGCAACACCGTTTCGTTCAAGCAGGTCTTCTTTGGAAACAAGCGGCACCACCTTACAGTGAACACTGGAATAACGTCATGACCGAACTCATCGAACTTGATTTCACTTTATCTCCAACTTTCGTCGCTTATGAAACGACTCGTGACTTCATGCGTTTTCGCCGAGCCGAATGGCACGAAGAGTACACAACCCCATCTCTGTGGCGTTATTACGAACCTAATCGAGAAAAACACGCTTCATATTGGTTCTACTGGACAACGGAGATCGAAGTCGCCTGGAAAGAAAACTACCGACTTTGGATGACTTTTGTAAATGAATATAAGAATCGTGGAGGACGTGTTGCCGTCGGTTCAGATTCAGGTTTTTCCTACAACCTCTATGGCTATGGTTTCGTTCGTGAACTTGAGCTTTACCGCGAAGCCGGCTTTCACCCTCTCGAGGTCATCCGTGCCGCTACTCTTAAAGGAGCAGAAGCGATTGGAATGTCAGACCTGTTAGGAACCATCGAAGTAGGGAAGATGGCCGATCTCGTTGTGGTAGAAGAAAACCCTCTTGAGAATCTAAAAGTCCTATATGGAATTGGAGCCATCAAGCTTGATGAGAACAATGATGTTATACGGGTCGGTGGCATAAAGTACACAATCAAGGATGGGATTATTTTCGATGCAAAGGCCCTCCTGAGCGATGTACGACGTATTGTTAGAGAAGCTAAGGATCGAGAAGGATTTGAAATCACACAACCCGGTAGGACAAAACCCTTTGGAAACTGAGGCTAAATAAATAACCAGTTAGGAGAGCCCTTATTGCTATCGAAATTTGTGCTACTCGCCACCTTAATGGTGCAGCTGAGTTATGAAGATTCACTTCAGAATGCACAGCTTCTCGTAGAGAAAGGGCTCTCTGACAAAGCTGTACGACTTATCAACAAAATAATTTCATCGGAACCAGATCGTAACGAAGCTTATTTCATGCTCGGAGCTTTGTATCGCCGCCAATGGCGACCGAGGGAAGCTATCGAAGTGTTTACACAAGCGATTAGCTCGAATGATAGTCAACCGGAAGTACTCCACCAGGAAATCGCGATTACCTTAGCTGAGGTGCATGCCTGGAACAAAGCGCTGGAACATATACAGAAATCGCTGAGTTTGAAACCGCATTACGCACCAAGCCTTTATGTGAAAGCAATGGTATTGGCGCAAACCGGAGCACCGAAAGAAGCCTTAGAAATCTATCACCAACTCGGTTCCACAACATCGGATAATGCCATGGTCCATTTCCGGATCGGTGAACTTCAGGAAAGTTTGCATCAACTGAAGGAAGCAGAAAAGTCTTACCAGCGCGCGATAGAGATAACACCAAATGTGCAATCGGCCCGCTTTCGACTTGGGAAAATGCTTCTTGTTTCTGGAAACGTAAAGCAGGCAGAACGAGAGCTAGCACGCTCAGTACTACTTGCTCCAAAACACATGGAAAGTCATCTCGAACTTGCTCATTCTCTAACAAAACTAGGCAGAACCATAAAGGCAGAGTATCACTTTAAACGTGCCCTTGAACTCAATCCAACTTCTTCCGAAGTCCACCTCAGCTATGGAAATTTTTGTATAAAGCAACAAAAGCTGGAACAAGGAAGGGTGTTACTCAGACAATTCGAAGTCCTCTCAAATCAGGAAAAAAACATTAAAGAGCTTGCCGCCGAAGTTGACCATACCCCAAATAACTTTAAAGCGAAGATGGACTTAATTACTCTTCTCTTAAAACAGGACCTCTTTCCTTTGGCGCTTCGCTATTGCCAACGTTTTCTTCTCCAAGATCAACCGGAACCACACCATTTTCTTCTTCTAGCACATGTATATGAGGAATGGGAACGAACGGAAGACTCAGCACGAACAATTGAGGCAGCAGCAAAACTCTTCCCGAAAAACAATGCAATCCAAGAAAAACTTAGTAGGAACAGGAATCCTGTCGACTCTTATAATCTAATATATTGAATTACATCTCTTAAGCCGCACATCACTTACGTATGTACAAATTACTAGCAAGGTTGGAATGAAACTGTTATCCAAATAAGCACAAAGCTATATTCAACTAGTCTTCAGTTGGAGATTTGAAATATGACATCTGGCATTAAGGTAAATGAGCCAACAACTCCTAATAACAATGAGAAGAAAATAGTACCGGCAATCACACTAGAAACTATTGTCGCGCTAATCTTAGGAACAGCTCTGTTTATAACATTTGCATGGACGATGGGCATTGCCAATATGTTCAAAACAATGATGGGCACTGCACACGATCTAATTCTGAACACGGTTTTGTTTCTTATGGGTGTGATGATTCTTGCTGGTGCATTCACGTCGCTCATTGCAGAACTCGGAATCGTAGGAATAGCCAACAGAGTGCTTTCTCCCTTAATGCAACCACTCTTCGGCCTTCCTGGGGCAAGTTCAGTAGGAGTAGTTGCAACCTATCTTTCTGACAACCCAGCCATTATGCCCCTTGGAATAGAGAAGAATTACTTAAGGTACTTCAAAAAATGGCAGGTCACAACATTGGTCAACCTAGGAACAGTCTTCGGGATGGGGCTAATCGTTACGACGTTCATGCTGACACAGTCAACAGATTCAACCGGACTCGGCTGGCCCGTGCTACTTGGAAATCTAAGTGTAATTGTAGGTGGTGTAGTTAGTGTTCGCCTAATGGGATATTTCGGGAAGCGAAAATATGGAGAGAATGCAGACTTTTCAATGTCGGAAAAGAAAGGATACGATGTCCTTCGATTTCGGGAGGTACGCCAAGGGAATCAAGCTCAACGGATCTTACAATCACTACTAGACGGTGGCTCCCAGGGTGTCAAAATGGGGTTCGACATCATGCCTGGCGTGATCATCGTTTGCACATTGGTCATGATGTTGGCTTACGGCCCCAAAGATGGTTTCTATACTGGCGCAGCTTACGAAGGCATCTCCTTTTTCCCATGGCTTGGTGAAAAATTATCTTTTATTATCAAGCCATTGTTTGGCTTTTCTCACCCTGAAGCGATCGCGTTTCCAGTCACGTCTCTAGGTTCTGTTGGCGCAGCACTTGCTATGATCCCAAAATTCCTCGATAGTGGCATTATTAATTCAAAAGACATCTGTGTATTCACTGCAATTGGAATAACTAATGCAGGATTCCTTAGCACTCACGTAGGTATGATGGACAGCATTAAAGAGCGTGACTTAACTAACATCGCAATTGTGACCCAATTAATAGGTGGAGTCACTGCTGGTTTTACCGCTCATATTTGTTTCTTACTGTTTCAGTTTTATCAACATTGACTCGTACTTATTAGGAGTAGAAAAACGATAACTGGTGGAAGTAATGTACACCTTTGGGTAACGAGACCCGATGAGATACAAGACCTCCAATTGCTGAGAGCATACGAAAAACTACTCACAACTGAAGAAAAGACAAAGCTGGGTCGTTTCAGATTCCAGTCAGATCGACGAAATTACCTCGTTACCCGTGCTCTTATCCGAACTACCTTGTCTCGCTATACTGATGTTCGCCCCGCAGATTGGCACTTTACTTTCAACAAGCATGGGCGTCCTGAAATCAACGAGCCAAAACACGCAAGAGGCCTAAAGTTCAATCTCTCGCACACTAAACACCTAATCGCTTGCATCATCTCGCAAGACAAAGACGTAGGAGTCGATGTCGAGAATTCTTCTCGGGATAACAACCTGCTCAAAATTGCCGGCCGTCATTTTTCATCGACTGAAATCGACGAGCTAAGACAACTTTCAACCATAGAACAACGTGAGCGTTTTTTTCTCTACTGGACCTTAAAAGAATCTTACGCAAAAGCGAAAGGTATTGGTCTCACAATGCCACTCAAATATATTTCGTTCGATGTTCAATCGAAAATCACAATTTCTTTCGAATCACAATCGAAAGAAGACCCTCAACAATGGCAGTTTACTACTACCCACTTACCTCCTCAATATATCGTTGCCACATGTGTTCGACGGCAACCAGGCCAAGATATAAGACATATCCTACGTGAAACGGTTCCTCTTATAGATGACAAACGGCTCCAAATTCCTATCGGGAATTAAGCTGCTCTCGATTTTTCTACATCGATCGTTCCGATTAAGAAGCAATTATCTCGATGAAAGCTCCATCATCTCGCTTGTCTGCCACTGTTCCAATAACAGAGATTTCCCCTAAAAGCTCACGGGCTCGCGGGACTAATTCCTCGCTCAAACCAAAAAGCAAACCTCCCGATGTTTGGGGATCGAATAGAAGTTCTAGTTTTGAATGCAGTGCCGCTTCATCACGAATCAAAATGCCTTTCTTTGCCTTCTCGTTCTCGGAGTGAAAAGTACTGCGGTATCCGAGAGCCAGGAGTTCAACAGAGCCAGGAAGGGCTGGTAGTGTAGAAACATCAACTACGGCACTGACGCCACTTGTACGTAGCAACTCTCCAAGATGTCCAATCAAACCGAATCCCGTGATATCAGTAACAGCCGTGACGTCCAGTTTCGGCAAAAGGCGCGCAACATGCATATTGCTCTCTAACATTGAGTCAAATGCTTTCTGCAACCATGCTCCTGTTACACAGCCTTGCATATCCGCATGCAACAAAACACCCGTTCCCAAACTCTTAGTTAATAGTAAGCAATCTCCAACTTCTAAACGATCTATCGTTAAAATCCGTTCGTTGACATAGCCGTCCACCGAAAACCCAACGAGTAACTCCGATGCAGTTGTTGTATGGCCTCCAAGTAAAGTGACACCCTCAGAATCAAAAACAGCGCGTGCTCCCGACAGGACTTGAAATAAAACCTCCTCCGAGTCTTCAGGAGATAGACCCTGTGGAACTGCTACAAGAGTGAGCACATAGCGTGGCGTGGCTCCAGTGGCATAAAGATCAGAAAGAGAATTAATTGCAGCTATCCGACCCACAAAATAGGGATCGTCTACGAATGCACGAAAAGCGTCGACACTCGACACAACAAGATCTCCATTAGGAGTCGTATAAGCAGAGGCATCATCTGGGACATTCAGACCAAGCTTTACCGTATCGTCAAACGCTTGGGGCTCAAGGCGACCAAGAGCGCGAGTTAAAACACTCTGACCAACTTTTGCTGCACAACCTCCACACAATACGTTCATGTTATTTGACATCGACGGCAGACTCTCAAATTCTTTTTTTACAGCACCATCCCTATCAAGAACTTGAAACTTCCGCATAAAGCGACGATCAATCCAATCTTTGAGCCCCATGACCCCCTTACCCTCAAACGATACACCCCACTTAGCACCAAGTGCTGTTCCGTTTCCAAGATTGAGAAGAGTCAGAAAATCTCCCTGAGGTTTATAACGCCTCAGGGGTCTTCCCGCGAGTGCCGCAAACAGATTAACAATCAAATATGGACCTTGCCGAACTGCATAGACACCAGCCTTCGGCGTTTCAGGAAAATTCTCCATGGTAGCGCAATCACCAACCGCAAAAAGGTCTTTAAAACCTGCTACTTGTAATGTGTCTTGGGTAGAAACAAAACCACGTTCGTCTACAGGAAGTTTTGAATCAACAAATATTGAATGACTAAACGCACCGGTAGCCCACAAGAGTGCTTCGTAGGGCATGCGACTGCCATCATCGTAAACCACAACATCTTCTTTTGCCTCTTGCACTCTCTTGTTAGGCATAATCTCAATATTTCTGTCTTTCGCATTCCGATATACTCGCTCACGAAGACCATGAGGATAACCCTTAAGGACATCTTCAAATGGATGGACTAACGTAATGTCAACCTCAGAGGCCGAGCATACTCCCAACCTCTCCCGTAAAGTAAAAGCAAGTTCTACTCCACCAGCTCCCGCCCCAGCTACTATGACGCGAAACGGCGTGTTCCCCTCCCTGGATGCAACTTGTGTAACAAGATCGTTTATCCGTTGAACAAGCTGTCCAACCGGTCGTGTAGGTATCGCATGTTCACGAATCCCTGGCAAATTCAGCCCTGCTACTGTCGATCCGATATCAATGGAGGCCACATCATACTTAATTGGAGGACGATCCTTTAAATAGATGAGGCGACGAGAAGCATCAACACGAACAGCAGCCGACAAAATCACTCTCGCCATTGCACGACGAGCTAAAGGAACAACATCAATTTCGAGCTCGTCTTCAGAATACTGACCGGCAACAAACCCCGGGACCATACCAGAATAGACCGCTAACGGACGATCTAGCACAATAGTTAAATGGGTGTCTGGTGGTGGTTGCATTGCAAATCTTCGTATAACCTGGATGTGCGTATGCCCACCGCCAACAAGAACTAGTTCCTTTTGCGAAAGACTTTCCATTTCTTGTACCAAAACTCCCTAATTGTATATATCATTCGAAGTCCTATCGAGATCGACACCTCTCTGACATTGAGAGTAAAATTTCAAACTTCACGAATTCCTTTACTAGGAGGGCTAATGAAAAGCTATTTGTTTTTGCTTACTGCTGCATTTGCTACTGTAACCTGCCAACCTGCTAACGTTGTGGAAGAACCCCAACAAGCAACAAAACACCAGTTC
>CAZFLB010000032.1:0-7395 GCA_964518945.1 uncultured Acidobacteriota bacterium
GGTAAGGTGTGCTCTTGAGCCAGTGATTTTCCTCGTGTTTTCATCACGTGTTACCAGAGAGAGTATTCCCATAGGCCGGCGAAATCGCCGATCCGTGATTTTGACAGTTATCTGTTTCCCGCCATATGTTTCCAGAAGGGCTAGTTGAGGAAGACCATCCTTGTTCGTAATATATGCAATCCATTCTCCATCTGGGGACCATTTGGGGTGGAAAGCATCGTGGCTGAAAAATGTTAGTTTGTACGGCTCTCCTCCAACCGTAGGTTGGACGTATAAATTAGTAAATTGGTCTGCGGAGCCGCCTGTGGATGCATAAATAAAACGTTTACCATCAATCGAGACATCGGGCTTTGTCCTATATAGGGTTTGTTCGCGAAGAACAGTTTGTGCCTCTTCGATTCCGCTTGAGGCGACTGCAACTCTCAATATGTTGCCAGAACCAAGAGGGACGTCGCGGTTGGAGATTATTAACAATTCTTTGCCACTGGGAAGCCATGTAGGGCTTATGTGCATGTCCCACTCTCCAAAATACAGACGACTATTTCCGTAATTATTATCTTTGGAAATGGCCAACTCGTCGCCTGTAAACTTCCCATTCTCAATATCGCGAACATAAATATTGAAATAACCATTTGGTTTGGTAGATACATACGCAATGCGCGTCCCGTCTGGAGAAAAAACAGGGTCTGTGTAAATGAAAGCGTCATCTGTAAGTTTAGAAGACTCGCCGGTCTCGGTATTTAATACTTCGAGTTGAATACTATGCCCGCCGTCATCAGCTGTATACACAATCCATTTCCCATCTGGAGACCAGTCCGGTGACGAGTGGTATTTTTCGTTGTAAGTCATTTCGAAGGCAGCACCTGTTTGAGGATTGACCTTCCAAATGGACCCACCCATAGCTACAGCAATCCATTTTCCATCTGGAGACCAATCTGGTGCCCAAGGAGTGGAACTTGGAGCCGGAGGGAAATAAAAATTAAACATGTAGTTGCCGCCATGCTTGGAAGCAGGATACATGTTGGTTGGTTGTCCGAAGCTATGTTCGCTAGAGAACAGAGAAAAGATAATTGCAGCAATGAGTGAAACTTTTGCTACGCAAGCCGTTCGGAAGGGAATCGTAGAGTCTCCTTGAATACGTAATAACGCCTGAATGCTAATTTTTCGAAATGCATGGAATCAAATGCTGTGTCCATCATATATATTTGGTTAAATAACCTCCTGAAACGGAGTTGACTACAGTGTAATACCAAACGGACGTTTGAATAGAAAAGCAAAGACGATAGACATCAGGAAGTAGAACACCATCCAGTGCGTTTCAAATCCCAATAGTCCGATGTTGGAGTTCGGATATGTTATCGTAATCGAGCTAATACTGTTACCAGTCAGTGGTGGTTCTGCTGGGTAAAGAAGCTGGTTCCAAAATCCTTTTATCCGATAAGGAGAACGGCGTACCACTGATTTGCTTACGGCTACTGATTTAGTTGTAGTTTCATCATTAACCCCTATTTTGATAGAGAAATTTCCTTGTGTTTTGGGAGTCATCCGCCAAACCATCTCGTTCGTGACAGGTATCCAAACCGGGGGAATATCGATCTCTAATTCATCGGGGCTAGTAATAGTAATTGATGGCTTAGACTCTTTTGGCAATGCGGTTTCAGAAAGATTCACTTTAAGCAGTACTTGCTTACCTACTTCCAGACCTTGGTACCCATAATGGAACTGCATTTGAGCTACGAGTAGGCTTAGAGGCACGATTAACCAAAGCATTGGTATCAGCGAATGGCGCAAGTAGATAAAGTTAGCGAGTAGAATGTCTATTTGTGACTTTACGATCGCACGAAAGTCGTCATTGTATAAGCGGATTTCAAATAGCCCTGCATGAATTCGCCGCTTGATGTTTTCAAGCGCTTTCTGATCTGAGGTGTACTTGAATAGGATAAGAATTGCCATGGCTGTAGCCAAGGACAAAATACTTAGTCCTAGCAAGGGGGAGGCATCTCGAAATGGGTAGAGTATTCCATCTACGATCCTGCGAAGTACCTCGTTTAGAAAGGACATGGCCAAAACCAACTAGGAAATGTAACCTAATCCTTTTAGACGTTTTTTTATTTCTTCTTCAGAATCTGCGTCCTCGATCTTAGCAAGTTCTTTCTCGACGGCATGACTTATAAATTCTGCCGGTGAGGAATACCCTGCTATATCGGAAATGCGTTTTACTCTGCTGATTAATTCTTTGTCGAGCTTCACATAGGATTTAAACATGTTTTTACTTACCTCATATAGCTATTGCAATTGCACCGGTTCATTGATATTGAACTCCGCGAGAATGGAGGCTGCGAGGTCCTGTATTCGAGGAGCTGGTTTCTTCAGCTTTCGACTTGTCAGCAGAACCCCAGGCACTGTTCGATGATCCATCTCGTGATCGCCACTCCATTCGTCAGTGTTGTTTGTAAACACTTTAGTTCCTACTCCTCCTAAGGCAGAATGCCCGGAGCACCGAGTTCCTTTCGCATAACCTACGATTATATCTGGGCCGATTTTTAGCTCTTTGCTGTCTTCATAGAATTCGTCTCTTTTGTAGACCTTTGTTACTGCTTGTAGTCCGGTAACGGGATCTATCTCAGCGAGTAAATCTTCTGAGATGGCATCTATGATTTTTTTGCGTCGTTCGGGAGAAACGATTCCATTTCTTTCCCGCCCGCGGACGTTTATATAAAGACCGTTGATCCCTACTCCATACGCTTGAGTTTGAGACCAGTCGATGTTGATGAACATGCCTGGGTCGTTTTCCATGTTGGGGTCTTTGACAACAAGATAGCCCTTCTCTTTAAGCCATGTATTTAAATGAAAAGAGCGTCGCCAAGAGGTGAATCCGTGATCTGACATGATGATTAGTGTGGTGTCATCGTCCATATGTTTAAGGGTTGTCTCCACCATTTTGTCGAGCTCTATATAGAGGTTCTCTATTAGGTTTGAATATTTGGCATCCTTTTCAGGGTCATAAGCTGGATGTTCGGGGTCCCTGGTTTTCCACATTATGTGACTAATTTGGTCAACGTTGCCTGTGTAGTAAAACAGAAATCCTTGATCGAATTCATTGAGTACAAACTCATATTGTTTAAAGAGCTCTTGTCCCGCGATGGCTGCCTGTGCTAGAAATTCGTCTGTTGTTAGCACTCCTTCCTGAAGCACCTTAGTGTCTTCAGGCATACCTTGCGTATAAAAGCGGCCGGTTGCCGTTGCCAATTCAGCAGCGTACTCCTTAGGGGTTGAGATTGGTATGGCGGGTCGCAGTGGGTCAAAATTTATTGGAGAGACGTATAACTCGAGTTCTGGATGCGCTGAGCGTAAGTAAAAGCGTACGATTCCTGAAAGTGTTTGGGTTGGGAACATCGCGAACTCTACTGGTGTCCATGGACTGAATTCACCTTCTTTAAGCAAGAGTTCCTGATTGCCAATAACTATCTTTACAACTGGATCGGAGGGGTCTATGTAAGTAGTGAACGCAGTACTCAATTGCTCTGGGTCTACAAGAAAAGGGTTGTCTGGTCCATATAGTCGTGCGTTGACAACACCATCAAAGATGTCGACTTCATATACATTGCCTCCAGCGATGTCTTCTCCTGCAAATGCAAATAGTTTGGACGTGTAGAACGAAAATTCTCCCAGAGTTCCTGAAAGGTCAGGCGTCCCCATGCCTGAAAGTTCGCGAGAAGCTGTGCCAGATGGTGGGAAATTGGCTGGCATGCGTATTATTGTGGTTTCGATTCCTTTGTTTTCAAGAACCTCCCAGAACGCCCGACCTTTTCTCAATAGATCGATTGAACCTGCTGTCAGAGGAAATTGATATTTTCCAATCTTAATATTTTTGCCGGGAGCAGATGCTTGGCCAGTAGATAGAAAAGGCAATAAGCTACTTGGGTCACGATGTAAAAAGTCAAAGATTCCATGACCTCCAGAGTCCATCCCCGTAATGAAGTTTGACCAAGCTACAGGGCTTTGAACTGGGACAGAGGTTTCGAGGGGGGAAAACTCTCCACTAGAGGCAACGAGAGAGAAATTAGGCATTTTGCCAGCATCCATCAACTCTTTGGTCAAATTATAGTCGAGGCCATCGAAGCCTAGAACGATGACTCTTTTTTTGTTGAACTGTGAAACATTCTTTTGTTTACAACTAAACTGGCTACAAGCTAGTGTTACCAGAAGTAATGCTAGGGAGAAGTAATTCATAACTATTGGACCTTGATTTGTTTGAAGAGGGATTTACCTTCCATGTATTGAGGAGGTTTTAGACCAAATATTTTGAGCGCAGTTGGGGCAATATCTAGAAGTGTTGGGTTTTTCGATGTGATTGGAACATTTGAAAACAATACACCAGGCACAAGCCTTGGGTCGACACAGTGGTCACCGCTCCATGCTTTGGTGTTGTCCTCAAAAATAGGACCTGAAACCATTCCAGTTGCACAATCCCAGGATATCCGATATCCCTCGTTATATCCGATGATCAGATCAGGAGCATTTTCTGAGTATGGCCCATCATAGATAACTTTTGTATCGAACACCTCTCGAATGGCTATGTTGTTTCGATCGTGGTCTTTTAGGCCGTTAAGCCTTTTTATGATGTCCGCTTTGACAGCTTGTTCTTCTAATCCTGGCTCCAAGATACCCTGTGCTTCACGACCTTTTATGTTGAGAAACATTCCGGTTAAGCCGAGTGAAAAAGCTTTAGTTTTTGCCCAATCAACGTCTTGAAGCCACTCGGAGTTGCCAGTAGAACCGTTTTTTAGAACGAGAAAACCTTCTTTCTGAAGCCAGCCATTTAAATTCACGCCGCGTTGAAATGAGTTGAACCCATGATCAGAAAGAACGAGGAGAACATCGTCCTTTGATAGTTGTTCCATTACTTTGCCAATGAGTTTGTCATTATGCTTGTATATTTCTTCGATGGCATTTCGATGTTCGGCTTCTTCAATGTTGTTCCCTTTATTGGCAGGATGTTCTTTTTCGAGATAGTGCCAGAACATGTGCTGAATCCGATCGGTTGCATCGAAAACGCAAATTAGGGAACCTCGATTTAGTCTTTTTAGAGAGGTGAAAAACATACTCTGACGTTCACGATCGATGTCGTATGTTTGCTTTAAAAAAGTTCCGTCATCGGTGACACCTTCGTTGAGTGCCCACGTGTCCTCGGCTAGTCCGAGTGTACAGAAATGGCCAATCTTTTTTGAAAGATAGGTTGCGTAATATGAAGGATGGGAAATGGGCATTGCTGGCTTATCCGGGTCTATATTGAGGGGAGTAATATAAAGTGAGAAATGCTCTTTTACCTCGGTTACCATCATGCGACATATCCCTGAAATTTTGATGCCGGGGAGTGCTTTGAATGTGATTGTTATCCAATCGGAAAGTTCCATAAGTTTAAGGCTGATGGTTTCTCCACAGACCGATACAAGGGCTTTCTGTGCTTCCCTGTCGACGTTGACAAAAATAGGAACTTCTAATGCTGTACTGTTGCTTCGAAACAAGTTCTCAGGGCCTTGAATGATTCCCTCGAAGTTGTTGGGAACACCATTTTGCCGTAATTGGAACCGCTGACCACCTTCCTTAAATTTATGCTCTGCTGGTCTCGTAGTGTAAAGCGAGAAGGTCCCTTGAGTACCTACTAAGTCAGGTACACACATGGCTGATAGTTGAGCACCATAAAATTTATCGGGCGGAAATGTTACAGGCACTCTCAGGACTGTGCTCCAGATATTTTGCTCTCCGAGAAGAGACCAAAAAGGTTTAGATTTTCTCAAAAGGCGTACTTGTGGCTTTTCTAGAGGGATTTGAAAGGGGCCAATCTTTAGGGATCGGCTGACACTTTTGATATCGGTGGATGATAGAAGTGGCAGATAGGATTTTTTGTCACGATTCAGAAAGTCAAAGATGTTGTGTCTGGCTGGGTTTGTACCCGTAGCGAACGAAGACCAAGCGACAGGAGAGATTGAAGGATACGTTGTGCCCAGTTCTGTATAAGAACCATGTTCGGAGAGCTTTTTTAGGTTGGGCAGAAGTCCTTTGTCCATAAATACTTTTGTGAGCTTTGGATCTTGACCGTCAAAGCCGATGATAATGAGTCTCTTTGCCTGCGGTTTGGTACGTCGCTTGTAGCGGATAAAACGCCACACCATTCTAAATGGCCATAGAAGAAGAGACAATACAGCAATGAGAATTGTCGTAAAAATGACAAAGAAAGATGACAACAGTGCAAAGCCGGCACCAGGTCCGATATAGGCTTCTACGGGGATGGGGCAGAGGAGCAGAGTGATAACCAGAGGAAGAAGATAAAACATAGGCCTTTAGTTTAACGTAAAAGAAAACATGAATCGTATATGATGCTTGTTCTTATGAAGAAGATTTATCGAAAACTCCGATTTGGAGAGCCTATCATTGTTGTTTCCGGTCTTCCTCGTTCTGGAACTTCTATGGCAATGCAAATGCTAGCTGCTGGTGGAATTAAAGTTGTGACAGATGGCGTCCGTGAAGCTGGCAAAGATAATCCGAAGGGCTATTTTGAGGATGAAAGAGTTAAGGAATTGTATAAAAATGGAGTGGATCGAAGCTGGCTCCGCGAAACTCGAGGCAGGGGCATCAAGATAATATCGTATCTGCTAAAACATCTTCCTGCAACAAACAACTACAAGGTCATTCTTATGAAGCGCGACCTGTCTGAAGTCTTAGAGTCTCAGCGTAAAATGCTTGGCCATCGTGGAGAAACGAACGAGGTTGATGACGAGCGTATGCTTGAAAACTGGAAGAATGATCTATGGAAGACGAATTACCTTTTAACGCATGCGCCACACATGAATTTCATTGAGGTTGAATACAAAGCAGCGATAGCTGAACCTCTTGAACAAGGTCGACGAGTCTGTGCATTTTTGGGTAGACCTTTGGATGTAGAAAAGATGGCTGCCGTAGTAGATCGGGACTTGTACCGTAACCGTGCAGTGGGAGCCCAGAATGAGCAAACCTAGGCGTACGCTTTACTGTGTTTGGAGACAGCTTCACGAACTTCTTTAGATAACATTGGGGAGTGAGCTACTAGGCCTGTCATAAGCGGGTTGCGGTTGTTGAATTTTCGTTGCAGACCATTAGGTTCATAGGCTTTGCCTCCTGCTGCAAGGATGAGAGCTACACCTCCCGCGACATCCCATTCGTTCTTTGGAACTATCGTCCAAGTTGCTTCTGCTTTCCCTGCGGCCACGAGGGCTAGCTTGTAAGCTATCGAACCCATCGGACGGATGCGAAAGGGTGCATCTTTGAAGATATCCCACTCACCTCTTATTGACTCACTACGACTTCCAAGAACAAGGCTGTCCGTGAGTGTTGTTCGAGTGCTGATGGAACAGA
>CAZFLB010000033.1:0-2593 GCA_964518945.1 uncultured Acidobacteriota bacterium
CTATCGAAACGCTCAACTCTGAAGCAGAGGAGGTAATAAAGGAAGCTACCAATTTTGAAACCGATATTGCCACTAACAAACAATCTAGTTCCTCGGACGCAGACACAACTATTTCAGCAGACTCAAACAACAATCAAATCGAAAACCCCTCTGACACCAATCCTTCTCCTGAATTAGAACACTCAGCGGATCCTGACACCCAAGGCCGAGCATCTCAAAAAGCTACGGAAAACAAAGCTTAGTGGCTCAACCCGCCGCGCTACCAGCGCCAGAGACTCCGGAGTCTCCGGAAAAGATGTCTTTTTTGGAACACCTAGACGAATTGCGTCGTCGCATTGTCTTCTCTGTTCTCAGTCTAGCCATTGCCTTTGTCATTTCCTTCACTTTCTCCACACAAATCTTTGAGTTCCTCATGAAACCAATGGCTATGGCTCTCCCCGAAGGAGGAGAGCTGATCGCGACCAAAGTACCTGAAATTTTTGTCTTGTATTTAAAGATGTCTTTCTTTGTAGCAATCTTTGTTGCTTCACCGGCCTGGGTAACTCAGGTATGGTTGTTTATTGCGCCGGGACTTTATCAAAAAGAAAAAAAATTTGCTGTCCCGTTTATCTTCTTCGGCACCGGCTTCTTCATATTGGGTGCTGCTTTCAGTCACTACACGGTCTTTCCTACAGCAGTTAATTTTCTGACAACGTTTGGAAGTGAGGAGATTGCAGTCAAGCCAACTGTCTCTGAGGTCTTCAGCTTTTATAGTCGAATTATTCTTGGCACGGGTATCGTCTTCCAAATACCAACTGTCGTTTTTCTATTAGCTCGAATTGGACTAGTAACTCCGGGATTTCTTTGGAGAAACTTCAAATACGCTGTATTGACAATTTTCATTACTGCCGCAATCATTACTCCGCCGGATGTAGTAACTCAAACCCTCTTGGCCTTGCCCATGGTCACTCTTTATTTAATATCCATTGGAATCGCCTGGGCTTTTGGTCGCGAACGTAAGAATCCAGACAGCGACTAAAATCACACTAGCCTTCTTTCTTCTTACTACGTATCTTCCGAGTCGGCACAAAAAGCTTTTAATGTTCAATTGAATAAAATACAGGTACTGAAAATCGTTATACAAGCGGTACGAATCGAACCTTGCCTAAACTTTCTTCGCTAAAGCCACTTTTTTCTCGCGTATAAAGGACAAGGTCTTGGTACTGGTTAGAACCTACCGGCATAACTAAGCGTCCACCCTCGCCTAACTGTTCCCTTAGACCCTTGGGTAACGTTACCGAAGCTGCTGCAACAACAATAGCATCGAATGGCCCGTGCTCAGACCATCCGGCTCGCCCATTTCCCAAACCAAACTGGACATTCTTGTAACCCATTTCGCCTAAGCGAGTTTTGGCGGCATCGGCAAGTTCAGGCAGCACCTCAATCGTATAGACCAAGTTTGAGAGTTCGGCAAGAATCGCAGTGTGATATCCAGAGCCCGTTCCAACTTCCAAAATGGTTTCACTTCCGTCAAGGCAGAGAGCCTCCGTCATTAGCGCCACCATGTAGGGCTGTGAAATGGTTTGACGCCAACCAATCGAAACTGGAAAATCACCATAGGCCTCATCCGGTTTCACGCCTGGAATAAACTTGTGACGTTCAATCAAACCCATTGCTTTCAGAACCCTAAGGTCGGAAATGTTTCGCCCGGACAGGTGCTTGCTAACCATTTGTCGACGATACCTTTCAATCGAACTTTGAGAAAAGTATCGACCCTCTGAGTCTAAATCATTAATTGACATTACGTACTTGGTCCCCAAGGAACAAAAAGCGTAACATATGTAAATAGTGGCAATTGAACATCTACAACTATAGCCACTTACTCACCCTGCCGACTCTACACTTGTTTTTGATATCCTTTGTACTGGGAGATTCACTTGAATACAGCAGTAAGAAAATTACACAGCAAAAAAGACCCCTACCCAGTGTTATTGGGGCACAATCTATTAGATAACCTAGGGCGTAAATTAAACCAATTGTGGGGCAATCGTAGGTTAGCCGTGGTAACTCAAGCGCGGGTTAACACGATCCATGGGGAGCGACTTCGCACAAGCCTTCTGAAGGCAGGTATTAATACTTTCACTTTGTGTATCCCTGAGGGAGAAGACAAAAAAAACCTCGTCACTATTCAGCGCCTTTACGAACAACTAGTCTCTAAGAAATTCTCTCGTGACGATGCGATCCTAGCATTCGGTGGAGGAACAGTGGGTGACGTGGCCGGCTTTGTAGCGGCTACCTTCCTTAGGGGCGTTCGTTATACTCAAGTTCCAACTACACTACTAGCTCAAATAGACAGCTCCATCGGTTCTAAGGTTGGCGTTAACCTTCCCAATGGAAAGAATCTTATCGGTTCAATTTACCGCCCTAACTCGGTTTTGATAGATCCCTCACTCCTAAACTCTCTTTCAGTTCGAGAAATAAACTCTGGAATGTTTGAGCTCCTTAAGTACGGTTTTATAGGAGTTCCGGCCTTATTAAACCGTTTCAGTAAAAAGACACCACAACTTAATTCTAACCTCCTTTATCGTTCCATCTCAGATGGTATAAGAGTGAA
>CAZFLB010000034.1:0-4170 GCA_964518945.1 uncultured Acidobacteriota bacterium
AGCAAGGACCGATTTCTACGCATTAGTCATCGTTCTCTAAATGAAACCACCCTGCAAAATCTACTTGAAGAGTATGTGACTCGGGACGGCACCGATTATGGTTTAAATGAAGCTCCCCTAGACACAAAAGTTCGCGAGGTAGAGCGACAACTCGACTCAGGCGAGGCCAATATCGTGTTTGACCTGGAGGAAGAGCGTGTCAATATCGTAGTGGCCACGGGAAAACGAACAACAGAACAGTCGTGATACGACATAGTGGCACACTGAGCGCCAACACAAGACATTCTTTGTTCTAGCTAGTAACTAGCCAGATTAATCTTCGGATTGTCTAGCTGCGGGCCAAACCGTTCCTTGATCCTCAGTTGTTACTGGGCCCATCCCTTTGTAGACAAACTTTTGAACTCGCTTACCCTCGTAAGTTTCAACTGTATAAATATTGCCCATGGAATCAGTCGCAACATTATGCACAGCAAAAAATTGACCTGGTTGTCGTCCACCATCACCGAAACTCGTTAACAATTCCAGAGTTTCTCGTAATAGAACATGGACTTGCATATTCTTACCGTCCGCAACATAGAGATATTTCTGCTCGGCATCTTTGGAGAAAGCGACATCCCACACCGACCCATCACCGAGTGTTTGAGGCTTAATCTGCTGCTCAGTTACAAACTCTCCAGCCAGTGTGAAAACCTGTATACGGTCATTTGGACGGTCACAAACATACAGTAGCCCATCTATAGAAGGCTCAGCACAATGTACTGGATTACGAAACTGTTGGGCTAAAGGCGCCTCTGGATCATATGGCCCAAGGTCTGTGTCATCCGGAGCATTCCCATAAGCACCCCAATACCTCTTAAACTCACCCGTGTCAGCATCTAAAACCGCGACGCGCTTGTTAAAATAACCGTCGGCCACGTAAGCCTCATTCGTATCTGCATGGAACGAAACTTCCGCAACGCGCCCAAAACTCTCTTTGTCATGACTATCACGAACCCAAGAACGGTCATCATCTGTATAATTTGAAGTCCTCCGAGCCCCGGCAACACCGAACTGTTGTAGGAATTTCCCATCTCGCGTAAATTTCAGCATATGAGCGTCATCCTGACCATTGCCGCCGATCCACAAATTATCCATTGGGTCGGCCGTGATGCAGTGATTAGACTCAGGCCATTCGTAGCCTTCCCCAGGGCCTCCAAAATGTCCTACGAGATTACCCTCTGGATCAAACTCAAGCACATTCGGTGCAGGAACGCAGCAATCGCTAGTTGGCGGATTTTGTGACGCTCCCGCCTCCGTTCGAGTGTTGAGGCTTTGCTGACGATGGATAATAAATACATGATCTCTGGAGTCAACCGTAACCCCGATCGCCGAACCAATAATCCAATGGTTTGGTAACGGCTTCGGCCACAATGGATCTACCTCAAACATCGGCGCCTGTGGTCCAGAAACCTCTCCTTGATCAGAGTCCAAAGCTGATTCTACACAGGCAAGCGCTACTAACACGCCAAGACAAACACCGCCTATAAGTAGATTACGATTACCTTTAAATGTACTCATTCTGTTTTTGCTCCTGCTCGCCAGAACGCTAACAATTGCGCTCAAAGAAATATTGTTGAGTATATGCTAGAGGACAAACAGTTGTCATGCATGCAACGGGGGAATATTCTAAAGACAAATGTTTCGTGTTTGTACTCTTTTTTTTGTGCTAATCAGTCTCTGGGTTTCAGAGTCCAAAGCCCATGAAATTCCACCCAGTGTCAAGGTCCAAATTTTCGTGCGACCTGAAGGTCAAATATTGCGTGTTCTCGTCCGAGTTCCTCTAGAGGCAATGCGCGACACTACAATTCCGACACGGGAACAAGGTTACCTTGAGTTGAACCAAATCGAACCACTCCTTAGAAACGCGACTAGCCTTTGGATTACTAACTACATGGAAATCTATGAGGGAAGCCGGAAACTGGAGCAAGCGGAAATTATTACATCTCGAGTATCCCTGCCTTCTAATAGATCCTTCGAAAAATATGACTTGGCATTAGCTCACATCAAAAGCCCAAGGCTGCCACTCCATACAAACCTATACTGGGAGCAAGGCGTTCTAGATACATTGTTTCAATATCGCATCAATTCCGAACAATCTGATTTTTCTATTAACCCAAGACTTGAACGTCTCGGACTACAGGTCATCAATGTATTAACATTCATCAGTCACGATGGGTTAATTCACAAGTTCAACTTTCCTGGCAACCCAGGACGTATTCCGCTTGATCCAAACTCCTATGAAGTCAGCTCCAAATTCATAAAACTCGGTTTTTTCCATATTCTCGATGGATTAGACCATCTGCTTTTCCTGTTCTGTCTAATTGTTCCCTTTCGTAAGATTCGTTCGCTAATATTGATAGTCACCTCTTTCACCGTTGCTCACTCAATCACCTTAATGGTGTCCGCATTCGGCTATTCGCCAGACACATTGTGGTTCCCCCCCCTCGTTGAAACATTAATTGCACTATCAATCATTTACATGGCTTTCGAAAACATTGCCGGCGCGACACTGAAACGACGATGGATGATCACTTTTTTGTTTGGACTCATCCACGGATTCGGCTTCTCATTCATGCTAAGAGAGACACTTCAGTTCGCGGGAACTCATCTTAATATCTCACTGGTAGCATTCAATATAGGTGTCGAATTAGGTCAGCTTTTGGTAATTGCTATCATCGTACCTTTAGTAGAAATCTTTTTTCGCTTCGGGGTGTCAGAAAAGCTTGGCACTATCTACATATCAGCACTGATCACACACTCAGCTTGGCATTGGATGGTGGAGCGGTCTGAGCAACTCCGTCAGTTTTCTTTCCCTGATCTAAATCAAGCGCTATTAAAAAACACTCTGCAGTTTCTAATGTATGCCTTAATACTTGCACTAGCTTATTGGGTATTTGTCCAGTTCCGCGAGCGAAAGAGACCCGATGAATAGGACTTTGGCAACGCCAGACGCCAAACTACCATTGAATCGCCAATAACGTTAATAAAGAAGGCGCGTAAGCTTCGCGCGATAATCGTCAGCCAACGCACTACGCACTCCAACGGCGTGAAAAATATCAACCATCAGTGTTTTCGCTGGCCCTCTAGCAAGCTCTTTGTTCGTCCGTGCTGATTCGAGCACAACTTCCAAGGACTCCTCGTAGCGTTTCGCTGATGCAAGAACTCGGCCCAGTTCAAGTAACCATTGGCCTTTCTCTGGACTCGAGGGGTTTTCCGCAAGTCGATTGCGAAGCTCTTCTTCCGTTTGCTCAAACTCCAACGAATGTAATGTCAGCACGGCCTCAAGATGAGCTATCCTGTCAGCATATAGCCCTACCCCAGGCAACCAAGGTTTGATCAGCAAAAGCGCCTGTTCGGACTCGCCAGCCATATGAAGTACTTCCGCAAGTCCTACAACAGCACCTTCGTGTTGCGGCTCAGCCTCAAGAACCTTTCTATAAAGGGATTCGGCTTCA
The DNA here is from genome assembly GCA_964518945.1 of uncultured Acidobacteriota bacterium. Taxonomy (GTDB): domain Bacteria; phylum Acidobacteriota; class Vicinamibacteria; order Marinacidobacterales; family SMYC01; genus CAZFLB01. The sequence goes on from CAZFLB010000034.1 coordinate 3,495, forward strand.
TCAGGATGTTCCTTACTAATTTCGTATGCACGTTCAACTGCGATGTCACTCTCAGAAGGCAGTAGCCGTTCAATAAACTTTTCTACGACGTCCTCAGGTTGCACTCCAGAAAACTGATCTACAACTGCACCATTTCGGAACGCGAATATACTAGGAATACTTTGAATAGAAAAGGTTTGAGCTACCTTTGTGGCACGATCCGTATCAACTTTAGCAAGTAAAAATTTACCTGCTTTTGTTTGCACCATCTTTTCTAAGATAGGTGTTAGCAACTTACAAGGGCCACACCACTGAGCCCAAAAATCAACGACAACCAACAATTCTTGCGAACGCTTGAGAACTAACTCATCAAAGGTCTCATCGTCAACATCAAAGATCCATTCTGAACTCAACCCTCCAGACCACCTTTCTCGACAGAATACTTAGCCTTTAAAATCATACTCACTACAATAGGAATGCCTCAGATTCTAAAGAACTCAGAAATACTCAAAGACTCTGTAAGAATCTAATTATCTAAAAGTGCTCGCGCAATTTCGTTCTCAACGTGATCAGCCCGGTATTGTTTCCCTATTCCATTAGTAACTACTGAAAAAATTACTGGACCTCGAGTCTGAGGAAATGCATATCCCGAGAGCGAGCTTACCGATGACAAGCTTCCTGTTTTAGCCATGATGCG
>CAZFLB010000035.1:0-3746 GCA_964518945.1 uncultured Acidobacteriota bacterium
ACACGCCATTAGGGCTACGAAAATCAGGAATACCGGACGCGGTTGATATGCCTGCACCGGTGAACCCAGTGATACTTTTAGCTCTTTTAATCCATATGCGTGCTTGCTTCACGCTCATAAGCTGCCCATGCTATCACGACCACATTGCAGATTCAGATGCAGAAATGATGATCGAACACAGAAAATCATAATTCACCATACTTCAAAAATATGTTTTTATGCTTATGATGTTATCGACATTAGATCCGGCAACCGTGAATTCCTTTAATCAGGTGCAATGGATCCACCTAAATGGCTGCCCCAATCGATCACATTACTATGTGCCGGATGGTATTATGGTGTCTCTTTTTACCTTTAAAAGTAATTTTTTAAGGCATGTTCACCTTTCAAAGCGTTGATTTCATAGATTTTGATTCCCAGCTCAGCGAGGAAGAACGGCTGGTGAGAAAATCTGTCCGTCAATTTGTTGATGAGAAGGTCTTGCCACTTATCCGAGAATGCTTTCGTGATTCCCGCTGTCCACTGGAATTGGTCCCTGATATGGCTGCGTTAGGTCTTTTTGGCGCTAGTCTCGAGGGATATGGTTGTGCTGGCATGAGCGAGGTGCAATACGGTTTAGTGATGCAAGAGCTCGAACGTGGCGATAGTGCGTTGAGAAGCTTTGCTTCTGTTCAAGGGAATCTGGTGATGTGGCCAATTTACCAATATGGTACTGATGCTCAGAAAGACCGGTGGTTGTCGATTTTACAGCAGGGTAAAGTATTGGGCTGTTTTGGTTTGACCGAGTCAGAATTCGGATCAAACCCTGGGGGAATGCGGACGCGTGCCGTGCGTGACGGGAATAATTATGTTATCAATGGCGAAAAAGCGTGGATCACTAATGGTTCGGTGGCGGATGTAGCAGTGATTTGGGCAAAGGAAGAAGATACTGTCCGTGCTTTCCTTGTAGAAAAAGGTACCTCTGGTTTTGAGACTTCAGACATACACGGTAAATGGTCAATGAGGGCTTCTATAACGTCTAGTTTGGCATTTTCGGATTGTCGCATCCCGGTTGAGAACGTTTTGCCCGGAGCAGTTGGACTTAAAGCAGCACTAGGCTGCTTGACACAAGCACGCTATGGAATCGGTTGGGGTTGTATTGGAGCGGCTATGGCCTGCTATGATACAGCGCGCCAGTATTCAATGCTGCGCAGGCAGTTTGCTGGTCGGCCGATTGCCTCGCACCAATTGGTGCAGGGAGAGTTGGCATGGATGATATCAGAGATTTCGAAGGCGCAGTTGTTGGCTCTGCATATTGGCCGTCTCAAGGAACAGGGCATACTACATCATTCCCATATTGCAATGCTGAAACGTAATAATGCCTGGATGGCTCTCGAGACTGCACGTCGCAGCCGTGATTTATTGGGGGCTAATGGCATCGTAGATGAGTACCCAATCTTTCGGCACATGTCCAACTTAGAGACCGTAAAGACTTATGAGGGAACCCACAATATGCACACACTATCTATTGGCCAGCGGGTTACGGGTCTTTCGGCTTTTGTGTAATAGCCATTTTTTCGGTGTCAACAAGGGCCAATGTTTTGCAGGGTTTTTCTTTTAGGATCTTAAATGCCAACAAATGGCACTTTGTGAATGTTTTAGAGGCTATCATTGATTGGTAAGCCTCGGTGCTATACTGATCCCTCCATCATGTCCCGCCGTAAGACACCACCTCCAAACAATTATGTCCTAGTAATTTTTGACAGCTGCCGTTACGACTCATTTATCAGAGCTCGACCAAAGGTGATGAGGCAGCTCGGCAAGGTTGAGAAGCGCTGGTCCTACGCATCATGGACTGCACCTTCTCACTACAATTTACTGATGGGACTGCTGCCCCATAAGAGTCCCAAGAACGTTTTTGCCTCTGAATACTACAAGAAAGATTTTTTCCAGTTCAATGAACGCTTGGGTGCAGAGAATATAGAGTTTAAATCTTTGGTTCCTCAGCTTTACTTTCCTCATTTTCTTCGGGAGAAGATGGGTTACCGAACACATGCAATGGTGTCGCTACCGGTGTTAAACCCAAAAACAGTCATCAACCAAGGTTTTGATACCTTTCGTCTAATGGATCGTCACAATGACATGCGAGCAATGCTGAGAAAGATGCATTTTTCTAAAGATCGTCCCTCCTTTTACATCCTCAATGTTGGCGAGACGCACTATCCCTATGCGCTGCCCGATGAGCCACCTGAGGAATGGCCAAGGATTAGCGGTGTTCATGGTGTTTTCAAGCATCTTGACGATCATGTGGTGGGTGGCCGTCTCAAACGTGCTCGAACGAAGTTTTTTGACGACAAGAAAATGAATGATCTTCGGCATCGTCAGATTAAGGCAGTGAAGTACCTTGATAGGGTCATAGAGGAACTTTTTGACCTGGTGCCGAAGAACACCTACATTACGATCACAGCTGATCATGGAGAGCTTTTTGGTGAAGATGGATTCTTTGGTCATGGCCCGGTTCAACACGATAAAGTGTTCGAAGTGCCTTTCGTGGAAGGCAAACTGCGGTGATCGGGGAGTGGTTTCAAAGGAATGGAGATTATTACTCCAAGGGCTTCTATATCTTTTTGTCTCTATGGTTAGGGTTAAGTGTCATTGTTGGATTTCGGATAGCTACGCCTGATCTATCTACTTCTGGCGTCGATATTTTTCACTACGCATATATCGGCCCTGGTGCGGGGTTCGCCTTTCTCGGTTCATTTCTCAGTCTTTTGGCCGCTCTTGCAGTCGGAGCAGCATCCATATTGGTCTGGCCATTTCGTGTCGCTTGGAAAGCTTTGACACGTCACAAAGGCATGGCTAAAGCAAGCGTTAAAAAGATTATTTTCCTTGGGTTGGATGGGCTTGACCCTGAACTTTGTGAAAGGTACATGGGTGAAGGTAAGATGCCGCACCTGTCACGGCTTTGCAACTCAGGACATTTCAGCCGTTTAAGAACAACTTTTCCACCTCTTTCACCTGTGGCGTGGTAGAGTTTTGCTACCGGTGTCAATCCAGGAAAACACGCCATGTACGACTTTCTTAACCGTAGTGTGCGTACGTATCTTCCCGAATTGTCTTCTTCACAGATCAGAGGACCTAAGCGGTTTTTGAATGTCGGGAATTGGCGTTTTCCCATGGGTAAGCCAACAGTATCTTTGAAACGTAAGAGCAAAACTTTCTGGAGTATTTTGGGTGGTCATCAGGTGGGCTGTACGGTATTGCGGGTTCCAATTACGTTTCCGCCTGAAAAATTTACGGGTAAGTTGCTTTCTGCCATGTGCACGCCAGATTTATTAGGCACACAAGGCAGTTTCATGCAATTTACCACAGCACTCGAGAAAGCATCTTTCGAGCAGGGCAAGCGCTATCCGTTACGACATGAGCACGGCTTTTATCACGGAGAAATAGAAGGCCCGGGCAACCCGCTAAAACAGGGAAGCCCCGCAATGATGATCAAGTTTTCATTAGATTGGAATGCAGCTTCCAGTTGTGGTGTTCTGAAAATTCAGGGTAGCCAATACAATCTACGAAAACATGAGTATTCACCATGGATTCAACTCAAGTTTAAGGCAGGACTAGGTGTCACCATTAGGGGTATTGCTCAGTTTCATAATACCGATACAGTTCATGATTATTCATTATACCTAACTCCTAATATCATCGTTCCGGAAACACCAGCGCTGCCTATTTCCCATCCAAATTACTATGCGTCTTATCTTTCTAAT
>CAZFLB010000036.1:0-13454 GCA_964518945.1 uncultured Acidobacteriota bacterium
CACACGCCCCAACTGGGTCTACAGCTTTATCAACCGAATAGACTGCTACCTTCGCTCGATCTCCGGGCTCTCGTACCGCATCCTTTACAACTACTATACCCTCAGCAATTTCTGGAACTTCCTTCTCGAATAGCTTGGCAAGCAGGCTCGGCTCAGTTCGAGAAACACTTATCTGAGGCCCCTTTGTACAATCAGTAACTCTTGTGATTACGGTCCGTACTCGCTCCCCAAGGTTAAAAAGCTCTGCACGCGATTGGTCTCGACGTAAAAGCACAGCCTCTGTCTTCCCAATATCAATAAAAAGGTCCCCGGCCTCTTCACGCTTAACAATACCTGTTATTAGCTCCCCGACACGCCCAGTGTATTCAGAGAAAATACGGTGCCGTTCTGCCTCACGAACCTTTTGGAATATAACCTGTTTTGCGGCTTGTGCCGCTATGCGACCTAATTTTTCAGTAGACTTATGTACTTCTAAGTGTGCACCTAAGTCTACACTTGAATCTATAACTCGAGCTTCCCGTAAACTTATTTCCGTATTCTCGTTGACAGCAATGTCTACAACAGTCTTTAAAATAAAGACTTCTACCTGCCCTGTCTCCTGGTTGAAACGCGCCTGATAGGGCTCCTCTGTTTTATAGAATTTCTTGGCAGCAGTAAGAACTGCATCTTCCACCGCCGCAATGATAATGGAAGAATCAACACCTTTCTCTCGGCTCATCTGTTCAACATGTTGGTATAGAGTACTCATTAGCTTTTTCTCACTTCGCCGCGGTTCATATCAAATTCCACCTCTAGACGCCCACTTTCAATGTCTTTAAAAGGAATACGAAGTGGCTTCTTTTCTCTATGCTCCACAAGCTGGAGCAACAAATCCCCGTCATCAAAACCACCTAGGCGTCCCCGAAACCTCTTCTGACCATCAATAGCTCGACTCGTTTTGACACTTGCAAGTTTCCCCTCAAACCTTTGGTAGTCTCTCTCGACTCTCAGAGGCCGATCTAGCCCTGGAGTGCTAACTTCAAGTGTGTAAGAAGACTCAATTAGATCCTCAACATCTAGCAAAACGCTCAATCGCCTTGATACTCGCTCACAATCAGCTAAGCCAGCACTGCCTTCAGTGGTCTCTATAAAAACCCTAAACACCCAGCCGCCCTTGGTGTTTTTCAACTCAACCCAGCTAACAACAACACCCTCAGCTGTTGCTGCACGGTCCGAAAGGACCGAAAGCGCAGGGAGAAGACTATCCGACTTAATCATGAACAGACCCACCCTTTCAGCACTGTTACAATAAAGCAACCACTAATGTCAGCGGGCAATAATGACCTCTAAATAAAACCTCTACTTTTCTGTGAGGTGACAAAAAAAGCGTCTGAAGCTCAAAAACAATAAAAAAAGTGGGCTCACTAAAATGCCCACTAATTAATAACGATAAATTAGAATTAAGACTATAGACTAGCCGGTTTGGGAATTCAACCCAGAATAACTACTTTAAGGTGTTCTATTGTTAGATGTAACAACGTGACCCACCAGATCATAAGGATGGGCTTCCGTAAGTTTAACTTCGACAAAATCACCGACCTCCGCCACCCCACCGTTAATCAGTACCACTCCATCGATCCCTGGAGCCTGATGTTCAGTACGACCTTGTAACAGTAGTTCTGTTTCTTCTGAAAAACCTTCCACAAGTACACGAACACTACTTCCTAATCGACGCTGATTTTTTCTCAGTGAAATTACAGATTGTGCTTCCATTAGAACCCTCTTGCGCAATTCCTTCTCTTCTTCGGAAACCGTTTCGAATGGCACAAAAGCCTCAGTATCCTCCTCGTTCGAATAAGTAAATACCCCCAGATGATCTAGCTCTGCTTCCTTACAAAAGTTCATGAGACTTTCAAAATCGGCATCAGTTTCACCCGGAAAACCTACGATAAAAGAGCTTCGGATCGACACATCTGGAACGGACTCCCGAATCTTGCGAATAAGGTTCATATTACTTTCTGCAGTCCCAGGACGCTTCATAGCTTTGAGTACTTTGTCACTGGCATGCTGGAGAGGAATGTCCACATAGCGACAAAGAGATGGTTCTGAAGCAATAACTTCCAGGACTTCGTTATCTAATGTGGTTGGGTAAGCATATAGAAACCGTATCCACTCTATGCCTGAAACATTTGCTAATCGACGTAACAATGATGCCAAACCATTACGCTGTCCTTGCTCACCACCGTAGCGAGTAGTGTCTTGGGCAATAAGACAAATTTCCTTAACTCCAGATTGCGCGAGTGATTCTACTTCAGCAAGAATAGAATCAGAAGCTCGGCTTCTATATGCACCCCTAATTTTTGGAATAATGCAAAACGTGCATGGGTAATCACAACCCTCAGAAATTTTCACATATGCATAGTGAGCCGGCGTCGACTGTATTTTTGGCACCAAATGATCGTAGAGGTAAGCTACAGAGCCATCTGCCTTGAGAGATGTCTCTACTCGTTCCTTCTGGGCAACCACTGCATCGATCGTATGGAGCTGATCGAGACCAATTACAGCATCGACCTCGGGTAGTTCTTCCATGATTTGCTGCGAATAACGCTGTGCTAAACACCCGGTCACAACGAGACGCTGCAAACAACCATCTCGTTTATAACGAGCCATCTCCAGTATAGTATCGATACTCTCTTGCTTTGCCTTATCTATAAAACCACAAGTGTTTATAATTAAGGTTTCAGCTTTTTCTGGAGTTTCGATGATTTCATAGCCAGATTTCGTTAAATGTCCTAGCATCACTTCACTATCAACCAAATTCTTAGGACAACCGAGGCTCACAACACCAACTGTTTTGCTCTTTCCCATTTTAAACAGATCCTAACTTTTCTCTCTCTGGGCTACGGTGATAATCGGTAAAGCATTCTAGGAAATGGGATAGCCTCTCGCAAATGATCTAATGCACATATCCAAGAAACTAAACGTTCGATACCCATACCAAAGCCCGAATGAGGAACACTACCAAAACGCCTTAGATCGAGGTACCACTGGAAGGCATCCTTAGACAAACTATGTTCATCCAGTCTTTTATCGAGTAGCTTGAAGTCATGGATCCTTTGTCCGCCGCCTACAATCTCACAATAACCCTCTGGCGCCAAGATATCCATACTAAGAGCAAGGTCCGGCCGCTCAGAATCAGGCTTCATGTAAAACGCCTTCACCGCTGATGGGTAATGTGTAACAACCAAGGGTCGTTCGAGGCCCTCTGCCAACACTGTCTCATCTGCTGCACCAAGATCCTCACCAAAATTAAAGTTCACGCCTTCAGAATTCAATTTTTTGACAGCATCGTCGTACCGCATACGATGAAACGGTTTTTGAACCAACTTTAGTTTTCCAACATCTCTACCAAGCACTTCAAGTTCAGCTCCACGTTTTTCTATAACTGAATCAATGATTGCACAAATCAAATTCTCAGCCAATTCAATCGCATCATCGAGTTCATGATAAGCAACTTCGGGTTCAATCATCCAAAACTCGATCAAATGCCGACGAGTTTTGGATTTTTCTGCCCTGAAAGTAGGGCCAAAACAATAAGTTTTTCCAACTGCCATCGCAATTGCTTCATTGTAGAGTTGACCGCTCTGGGACAGGAATGCTCTATCATCAAAGTACTGGGTTTCAAACAAAGTTGTAGTGCCTTCACAAGCGTTCGGCGTAAATATAGGGGTATCACTGCAGACAAAACCCTGTTCATCTAAGTAGCTTCGTGCGGACAAGATAACCTCATTACGTATCCGTAGAATGGCGTTTTGCCGCTTAGAGCGTATCCATAGATGGCGTTTATCTAATAAAAAATTAACCCCATGCTCTTTTGGGGTCACTGGATAATCAGATACCAACTGAAAGATTTTTATGTCAGTCACCGTAAGTTCATATTGACCCGGAGCTCGCACATCTTTGCGGACAATTCCTATAAGTTCGATGGAACTTTCCTGAGTTAGAGATTTTGTTTCGTTCCAAACTCTTTCTGCAACATCAGCTTTCGAAACAACCGCTTGCATATATCCGGAACCATCCCGAAAAATAAGGAATTGGAGCTTGCCGCTGGAACGGCGCTTATCCAACCATCCTCGCATTGTAACGGTACTATCCTCGTACTTAGAGAGCTCGGAAATATAGACTTGTTTTTCTCTACCCATCGAATCTAACTACCTATTTCATCACAATACCGCGCAAGTATACGTCGTAAAGAGTCCCATTTTGAGTTACGAGCTAGGTTATTGCGAACAAGAAGAAGAGTGTGTTCGATATATTGTTTGTAGAACACTTTGTTACGCTTAGTGATCTGGAAACCAAAAGTTCCAAGAGCCTTGAGGTTTCTTTGAAGAGCTGCGATGTCATAATCACCTAATAAACTAACCCCCAAAGAACGTTGAAAATTTTCCATCATCTCTGAAATAAATTCGGGGTCATGACGAACGTACGAATCGTTGAGAAGAGAAACAGCATCATAGGCAGCCGGTCCTCTACGTGCATCTTGAAAATCAATAATCACAAGACTCCCTTGTTTTAGCATAATATTTCTCGAATGATAATCTCGGTGGCACAGAGTAAATGGCCTGTCACACAGTTCAAAAGCGAGGTTATGGAAAGCAAACTCCAGTTCTATTTTTTCAGACTCAGTTAGATTAGCGCCCAAGAAAGCCTCAAGAAAGTGTTTTTGGAAAAAGTCAAGTTCTTCAAAAAATTTATCCTCATCAAACGCTATTTGGAATGGAATATATCGTTCATTTCCCGGTTCTGTCCCTCTTTTTTGTAACCTCACTAATACATCCATCGCTTCACTATAAAGCTCTCTTTTAGAAAATCCGTCGGGTTCCAGAGTACTTATATCTTGCAGTAAGTTATCTCCCAAATCCTCAAGAACCAACACACCACTATCACCGTCAACATTAATTACCTTGGGAACACGAATAGGGATTTCAGAAAACAGCTTAGAAACATTTAGATAAGGAAGTGAGTTCACATTGAACGGATCTGGGAGGAGGGCCACTACCACGCTCTGACCATTCGCATAACTTACACGATAGTAAACTCGCTCCGAAGCATCTCCAGCCAGCTTCTTTATATCAATTTCGACATCGTCCAAGACATCTCGTATACGTGCTTGTGGGTTCTTGTCAGAAGGAAAACTCACCGTTCTTATCCACCATCATTACTAAGATTTATAGAAACGAGTTCCTCGGACAGTTTCTCCCCTGAAAATTCAGACTCATTCCCAGATACCCTCATCACCAATTGGTTCGAAAGCGATACTCCATCAGGAAGACAAACTCCATCGGTTAAAATGCAGTTACTAATCTTTGCTTTAGGAGGGATTTCAACACGATTCCAGCAAACCACATTTTCTAGAAAAGCACCTTCACCAATTAGACAATCAGTCCCAAGCACAACTACCTCATTTAAAACCACACCTTGATCAATGTTGGTGTTTTCGCCAGCAACAATGTGAGAATTACCGTCAACATCATCCAAATAGCCCGCTTTTAGTTCCGCACACCAATCTTCCTGGAATAAGCGTTGCCTAACCATTTTCAAAGAAGCTAACCAATATCCTCTTGGCGTATCGATAGATAACCAAGGACAGTCCTGAACACATCCAAAGGCTTGCTTTTCCATGATTAATCTTGGCAACAACTCCTCTTCTAACCCAACAGAACGCCCGGATAAATAATCAAATACGCTTGAGGAAAACACCCAAGTGCCAGAGAACATCAGCTCCCCTTCTGGGCTTGGTGGATTCTTAGCAGAAATAAATCCAGACTCATCGAGCACAATTTCAGAGTATCGGTCTCCAGGCACCTTGGGTCTCAATAGAAGTGTTGCAACAGCGTTTGAATCGTAATGTGCTCGCACAATCTGATTTATATCTACACCAACCAAAGTATCAGCGTTCACTAAAAGAAAAGTTTTATCATTTTCGAAATACTGAGCTGCCCTTTTTAAACCACCAGCAGTTCCTAGAAGTTGTGGCTCAAGAGACCGATGAACAACAAGCTCTTGAGGCGCTCTTCGAAGAGAACTTTCAACTGATTCGAACTGGTGATGCAAATTTACAACAACTTGTCGGAATCCGCTTCTCTTCAAAGACCTTAAAACATACTCTACCAACGGCCGTCCCAGTAACGGCAAAGCAGATTTGGCAACGCTGGAAGTTAATGGCCACAATCGTTTACCTTGACCAGCAGCTAGGATCATCGCCTTTGTTAATTTAAGACTCATAATAAGTCTTCGGAAATAGCTGCCAATTAGCCAAATACCATATCCATTGGGGCGCCCGGAGTTTCAGAACAATAGCGCTCGTAAAGACGTGGATAGCTCAAACCAATCCCTTGTTTCATGTCAAGTTCGAGTCGAGACACTATTTTGGTCAGACATGATGGTTCTCCCTCAATCTCGATAAATACCCCAATTGGTGTTTCATCAAGTGCCACTATCACATCATCTACTGGAAAGATCGAACGATATTTTTCGTAACGAAAACTAACGATCACACCCATAGATTCTAGTATTTGTAGTAGGGCCTCACTATCCCCTACAGAAGTCTCAACTTCTTTACGACATTTGATGTGCTGGTTATTCTCTTGCTGAGGTCCTTTCCAGGTAAGCCATGCATCCCCATCAACACGCCTTAACCGAAGAACTTCGTCGCGCTTAAACATTCGTCCGTCTGGAAAATCATAAAGGATATTTTGCTCAAATTGCCTTGACATGTTGACTTTGATGTTGAGACGAGAAAGTAAGCTCATTCCCTCAACATAAGAGGCAATACGGAACTTTATTTCCTGTTCGAGTAACACCATCCACCAAAGTAAATGTCAACGAACACACAATAATAAAATCATCTATTGTGTATTCTATAGTCCACGAAAGAATCAGGCAGTTGAAACAACCGTTTTTACATTCGCAGTATCGTCTGTCGAAAAATTAACAGATACGAGTTTAGAGACACCCGGCTCCGCCATTGTAATCCCATAAAGATGATCCGCCATCTCCATTGTTTTCCTATTATGAGTAATCACAATAAATTGAGTCGTCTCACGAAGCTCGCGAACCATCGACAGAAACCTGCCAACATTTGCATCATCTAGTGGTGCATCCACTTCATCAAGGAGGCAAAATGGCGAAGGTCGATAGCGAAAAATCGCAAACAACAGAGCAATCGCTGTCATAGCTTTTTCGCCACCGGATAACAGTAGTACATTCTGCAATTTCTTTCCCGGGGGCTGAGCAATAATTTCAATTCCACTTTCAAGTACATCTTTTTCCTCCACCAAATGCAAACTGGCACTACCTCCACCGAACAACTGTCGGAATGTAACAGAAAATTCTTCATTAATAGCATCAAAAGCCTCCTTGAATCGCTGCCGTGAAGTGCGGTCAATTCGGCCTATTGCTATTTCAGTACTTTTAATTGATTCTTCAAGGTCTGTTTGCTGTTTAGTTATAAAACCATACCTGCGCTCCAATTCGCTAAACTCTTCGTGAGCCATTGGATTCACAGGTCCTATCGCATCTAGTTTATCTTTCAAATTCGACAGCTCTTCCTGCAGTTTCGAATCGTCTCGCAACAGCTCTACCGGGTTCAAAAGTATGGCAGCTTCATTGATCGTCATGTTATGGGCATTCGTAAAACTTTCATTTAAATGAACAATCTCTGCTTCTTCTTTAGCAAGTCTAACTTCTTCTTCCGAACGTTTTTCTCTTACCTCGTCAAGTTCTCGACGGCGTATTTTGAGAGCCGAATCGGTTGCATCGATAAGAGTGCTAATTGCTGAGATCTCCGATTCGAGCTTTTTAGCCAGCAAAGTCTTGTCAGCTTGGGTCTCCAAAGAGGAAGCCAGTTCAGCCTCAGCTGCTACGATAGCCTTTGTCAGATTCTCGTCTCGACTTGTCAGACTATTTTGTTCATCCAAATTAGCATTCAGTCTTACATCAAGTTCTACGATGCTTTCTTTTACCTGGTCAATATCCGTGGACACTGCATCGCGACGTTCAGTAAGAGCAGCCAACCGAGAAGCTCCGTCCGAAGCTCGAGTGCGGAGATCTTCTGCTTTGACACGGTAACCAGACAGCTCCTCTATCATAGAATCTAGACCCTGTTCGACCACTTCCTTTTGAGCCTCCTCTTTCTGAAGTGTGTTCTCAAGATCGACACGTTTGCTTGCCAAGGTAGCCTTATCCGATTCCAATCGCTGTTGCTAGAGCACAAGGACATCTTGTTTACGGTTTATCCGAATAATTTCTTCCTGTAACTGCTCATGTCGATGGGAGAGGCCAACAAGTTTTTTCTCAAGTAGGTGCTGCTGATCTCGAATCTTTTCAGTTAAACCAAGAGCCTTATCGAGCTTCTCACACCGCTTAGAACGCTCGACACTACTAAGCCGAAGCTTTTCTACTTTCGACTCAAGTGAAATTCTTAAGGTTCGTATCTCTCGTTTCGATTGGAGCATCCCTGCACTAGTTCCGCCGAGTCCCATATCAACAAAACCACTGGGCTTAACTACTTCTCCATTGAGAGTTACGTATTCGACCTGTTCAAATCGATAACACTGTAGAGCAGTATCTAAATTCTCCACCACGATGGAATCTGGCAATGAAGGTGCTGGCATCGAAACAAATTTAATGTACTCGCTTAAAACACCCTCAATTCCAAGAATGCCTTTATTTCGCAACGCAGCAACCACTTTTGTTAATTGCTGTGTGGAAATTTCCGGAAGCAAGGATTCTACGAATAAGGAAGTCCGACAACCTTGTTTCTCCTTCTTCAGCAGCAAATTCGCTCGGACCACATCTCGCTCATCAATTACACAAACAGCTTGGAGCATTTCCCCTAAAAACGCTTCTACCGCTAGCTCAAAACGTTCCTCCACTTCAATTGCATCGACAAGCGAACCCCTAATATTGACTCCTTGTACTTCGCCTTGTTCAAAGAGAATCCGCGCACCGTTACCAAAATGCATCCGGCTGGCAACCAATTCTTCAAGCGAGTCCAGTCTAGCCGTCAGCGACGAAACTTCCTCCTTTACAGAGGCAATCTCAACGTCGAACACCTGAACTTGCTGCCTTAAATCATCCACTTGCAGATGAACATCCGAACGTTCAGTTGCCAATAACTGGGTGTTCTGCCTTTCTAAATCGATCTCAGACGTTGACTCCGACAGTAAATCCTTAACCCGAAGAAATTCTGTTTCCAAGTCTCGTTTTTCTGCAGTCAACTTAACTAGCTCTTCTGAAGCAGCATCTTCATTGGAAGCAACACCCTGCAGAAAATTGTGAAGTGCTGCGACTTTACTAATGCGATACACAATGTCAGATCTACGCTTTTCTATACTCGACTCAAGTACGCCAAGATCTACACTCGCCTCTTTTAGTTTCTCTTGTTGTTCTTCCGATGCCTGGTCGAGAACTACCAACTGTTGACCTAAATCTAATTCTTCCCTTATACGGTCGTTCAGCCGATCAGTTATTGGAACTCGCCGAGCCTCAATTGCAGATTTATCAGCTTTCAATTGGCTACGACGTGAAGCTAGTTCTACTCTTTGCTGCTTATCTCTCTTGACCGACTGATCACCCCGCTCAACCGCCATTTCCAACTGGTGTAAAGACTCCCTTGCATCCGCCAGCTTTGAAGCCAATTCCGCCTCACGGATACGAGTTCTAGCCAGGTAGCTATCAGCCACTGTTAAACTCGTGATTCGACGCGATTCTTCATCAAGAACGCTGTTAAGTGATACTCGCACTGCACCCAATTGACTATCTTTCTGCTTAGCACTTTTGACAAAGTAAACTTTCTCTAAGTGGCTCATAGCATCGCGAAAACGATGGTAGCGGCGAGCCTTTCCTGCCTGCCGTTTGAGCGAATTCATTTGTCTATTAATTTCGTAAACGATGTCCTTAATTCGCATCAAGTTTTGCTGTGCGGCAGTCAGCTTCAGTTCAGCAGAGCGCCTTCTGGATTTGTACTTTGTGATACCGGCAGCTTCCTCAATGATAAAGCGCCGGTCGGTTGGTTTTGTCGAAAGAATGAGTCCAATTTTACCTTGTTCGATAATTGCATACGCCTTCGCACCCACACCAGTACCCATAAACAAGTCGTGAACATCTCGAAGACGGCTCGGCACACCATCTAACAGATACTCACTGTCACCAGAGCGGTTCAGACGGCGTGTTACAAGGACTTCGCCTCGAAGAGCATCTGTACTTTTCTTACTCTTAGCACGGGGTAAAACAACATTTGATACATGAAGATTTACCTCTGCAAGTGATTGTGGCTGACGCGATTCAGTCCCATTAAAGATCAAATCCTCCATACGCTTTCCGCGTAGTGACTTCGCACTTTGTTCTCCAAGCACCCAACCAATAGCATCAGCAACATTGCTTTTTCCACACCCATTTGGTCCTACAACAGCAGTCACTCCTCGATGAAAAGTGATCTCAGCCTTATCGCCAAAGCTTTTAAACCCAGTTATGTCGACGCGCTCAAGCCTCATTTTGACCCCGGAAGAATCGAAGTCTAGCACAGCGTTTCCAAGCAAACCAAATCCAAGGTACTAGATATAGTAGAGACGTTTAAAATTACCCCAAGATGCGGATCATGTTTTGTGGTAGCTAACGCCTGTGCTAAGTTAAAATTTCAACAACCTTAGACTATGATGCGGATCCTAGACCGCTACGTTTTGCGCGAAGTTTTCCCAAGCTTTCTATTGGGAGTTCTCGTTTTCACTTTCGTGATCCTACTGAACGAAATATTAAGGTTCGCGCAGCAGCTTGTTAGCCAAGCTGCCTCCTTGTCAGACACTCTAGGCATTCTACTTAATCTCCTGCCAAGCGTATTGTGCTTAACAATCCCGATGGGGTTTCTCCTTGGTGTTCTTGTTGCACTCGGAAGACTCGCAGCAGACAGCGAGATCATTGCAATGCGCGCGAGCGGTGTAAGCCTATATCGCCTTTTGATACCAATCCTCGTTGCTTCAACCATCGCATGGAGCGTTAGTTCTTATCTCATTATCAAGGTTCTTCCTGACTCGAATCAGCAAGTTCGCCAACTCTTCTTTAAGGTGTTAACAACACAAGCTGGAAAAGAAGTGAGACCTAGAGTTTTCTATGACGGATTATTTCCAAATATTATGTTTTTAGTACTCGACTCCCCTACAGGAGCGAGTCATTGGCAAAACATCATCCTCGCAGATTTGTCCCGACCTCAATCACCTCAACTAACCTTTGCTAACGAAGGGCAACTACTTATTAATCCGGATGAGAGAACGGTAACTTTCCATCTTAGAGATGCAGAGCTTCACCAAGTTTCTCGAAATCGCCCAGCAGATTACCAGCGTCAGGCATCGAAAGAGATCTTTCTGCCACTGCCTTCAGAAAGGTTTTTTCCACCAGAAGAAATTAACGTTCCACGAGGAGCAAGAGAACTAGGACTCCAACAATTACGCAGCTCTCTCGCCGAATCCGGACTTCCCATCTACGCAACTGAGTTACACAAAAAATTCTCTATACCCTTTGCCTGTTTCGTATTCGGAATTTTAGGTCTTGCTCTGGGAATTCAAAACCGCCGCGATGGGAGATCGTGGGGCTTTATAGCAAGCCTGACAATCATTTTCATTTACTATATCTTCATCGATATCGGCGAAAACATGGCCATAACTGGTCAGATCTCCCCGCTCTTTGGAATGTGGACACCTAACATCATACTAGGTATAGCAGCAATTGCCCTGCTGATTCGTGCAGCAAGAGAATCTAATCGATTGTTTTTCAGTTTCAACAATTACCTGCCGCGAATTCATGTTCCGACAGATAACCCCAAACAAGACCCACCTGATATACCTGCAAGGACTGTCATCGTTTTGAAGATTCCACGCTTAAGTCTTCGCTTTCCTAATACCATAGACCGTTACGTTAGTCGTGAATTTACTCGGTATTTTCTCCTCATCCTTGCTGCACTGATAAACGTTTATGTCTTAGGTCTTCTCATCGACGTGATAGCAGATGCTTTCGAATACGAAGTCAATGGCAGTCTAGTATTACAGTACCTGTTTTTTGCAATGCCACAAATCTTTTTTCACATGCTTCCACTGACAACTCTTATGGCCACTCTAGTGTGTTTCGCTATTTTCACCAAAACAAGTGAGATCACCGCCATCAAGGCTAGTGGTATAAGTCTGTACCGCATCTGTGTGTCTGTTGTTTTGTTAGGTACAGTGGTCAGCACAGGATGTTTTGTAATTCAAGAATATCTCCTTCCTTATGCAAACCGACGGGCGGCCGAACTACGTAATGAAATAAAGAAGGCACCGGTCCAAACCTACAACATCCTTGACCGACAATGGATGATGGGAGAACAGAAAGAGTTCTATAACTATGCATATTACGACCCTAATGTTAGAAAATTCAGTGGGCTTTCAGTTTATCGCTACAAGACCGATCCTTTTACGCTTACTGAGCGACATTACGCCCAAGAGGCAACATGGGAACCCGAAATGAATTCCTGGGTCTACGGTCAGGGGTGGAAGCGAAATTTTGACAACGAACGAAAATTTGAGCGTTTTGAATCATTAGTTGTACAGGATATGGAGCCTCCATCTTATTTTTCCAAAGAGCAGAAAAGATCTAACCAAATGACCTACCTAGAATTATCTAGTTATGTAAGCGACCTAAAACGAGCAGGATATGATGTGGTCCCCCTTGAGGTCGCATTACGTTCCAAATTATCCTTCCCGCTTGCTGCTATGGTCATGGTATTAATAGGAGTTCCATTCTCGTTCACCCCAGGAAAAAAGGGGGCGCTTTATGGCATCGGTATAGCAATAGCGATTGGACTGTCCTACTACGTTACAACACGTGTCTTTGCATTCATGGGAGAAACAGGACTGCTTCATTCCATGTTGGCAGCGTGGGCACCAAACCTTCTATTTGGTATCGCAGCCCTTTATGGCCTCTTCAACGTGCGCACCTAATTAAAACCAATCTATGTTCCGCCTTTTCCCAACACATCAGCTTTATCAGTTCTCTCCCAAGTAAACTCAGGCTCACTTCGACCAAAATGTCCGTAGGCAGCTGTTTTCTTGAAAATCGGCCGCCTTAAATCAAGGTGAGCGATAATGTCCTTAGGTGTCAATGGGAAGTGCTCACGTCGAAGTGCTGAGATTTCAGTATCATCTAACTCTCCCGTTCCAAAGCTGTCGACCATTATGGAAACGGGCTCCGCAACACCACTCGCATATGCAAGCTGCACCTCTACCCGTTTTGCAAGGCCAGCTGCAACAATATTCTTTGCGATGTAGCGAGACATATACGACGCTGATCGGTCAACCTTCGTAGGGTCTTTTCGTGAGAACGCAGCGCCTCGGTGGCTTCCCACCCCACCGTATGTATCGACTATAATTTTTCGCCCTGTAAGGCCG